>NZ_JASKYR010000201.1:0-11335 GCF_041028215.1 Streptomyces flavofungini | reverse complement strand
ATCAGGCGCAGGGCGATCTCCGCGGCGACGCCCGCGTCGTCGGCTGCGTAGAGGACCTCGTCGCCGAGGGTCTTGATGAGCCGTCCGCCGTGCGCGGCGACGAGGTCGGCGGCCGTGGTCTCGAAGGCCTCGACCAGCTCACCGAGCTCCTCCTCCTCCATGCGCCGGGTCAGCCGCGTGAAGCCGACCAGGTCGGCGAAGCCCACGGCGAGCCGCCGGTCGACCATCTCCTCGTCGTCGGCGGCCTGCACGACGCGCCCGGTGGCGGCGGCGAGCTGGCGGCGCCAGACGTAGACGATGAACTCCTCCAGCTCCGGCAGGAGCAGCTCCACCAGGGGATACGTGACTTCCGTACGGGTCATGCCGGGCTCGGGCGGCTCGGTGAGCCCCTCAAGGAAGGAGTCGATCTGCCACTCGGCGAGCCGCGCGGTGGTCTGCCCCGTGGACCGGGCCACCTGCACCGCCATGGCCTCGCTCAGCAGACCCGCCTCGACGAGGCCCGCAAGGCGGCGCAGGGCGAGGACGTCGGCCTCGGTGAGCGCCTTGGCCTGGCCGATGTCGGGGAAGCCCATGGCCCGCCAGAAGCGGGAGGCGAGCTCCATGGAGACGCCCGCGCTGCGGGCCGCCTGGAAGGGGGTGTAGCGGCGGTCCGCGCCGAGGATGAGCTGTTCGAGCCGGAGGGCGAGGGGGTCCTTCGCGGACTCGCCGTCCTCCTTCTCGTCCACGTCATGCACCTCGGGAACGCCGGCCGCGCCGCCCGGCCCGTCGTCGGGGCCACGCTCCGCGCCCGCGCCGGAGCCCGTGTCGTCGACGGTCACGCCTGCTGCCCTTCCGATCTGCCGCGGTCAGAGTCTGTCTCGGGGCCGGAGCCACGACACAGACTCTCAGGTATCGACCGGCGTCAACTTTACGGCAGGTGTGCCGCAGCTCACTCCCGACTCCCGTGACCCGTTCCCCCGGCCGGGGGTGCGCCGGGCGCCCGAGCGGGGCCGGGCGCCCCCGGACGCCTGGGAGCGCCCGTCACCCGGCCGCCCGCAGATGCACGATGTCGCCCGCCCCGACCGGCTCCTGCACCCCGGCCCCGGTGGCGAGGACGAGGCGGCCCTCACCGTCGACCGCGACCGCCTCGCCCACCAGCGAGCGGTCCCCCGGCAGCTCCGCCCGGACCCGGCGGCCGAGCGTGGCGCAGCCCGCCGCGTACGTCTCCTGGAGCCGCGAGGCCCGTGGGTCGCCGCCCGCCGCGCGCCAGTCCCCGTACCACTGCTCCAGGGAGCGCAGCACGGCCCGCAGCAGCGGATCGCGGTCGGTCGTCGGCGCCCCGGCGAGGGCGAGCGACCCGGCCGTCGGCACCGGCAGCTCGTCCTCACGCAGGGTGACGTTGAGGCCGACGCCGACGACCACGCCGCCGCCGGAGCCGCTCCAGGCACGCTCGGCGAGGATGCCGCCCGCCTTGCGCTCCTCGTCACCCACGGTGACCAGGAGGTCGTTGGGCCACTTGAGTGCCGTGTCGATCCCCGCGGCCCGGGAGAGCCCGGTGGCGACGGCCACACCGGTGAGCAGCGGCAGCCAGCCCCACCGCTCGACCGGCACGTCGGCGGGCTTGAGCAGCACGGAGAAGAAGAGCCCCGAGCGGGCGGGCGCGGACCACCGCCGGTCGAGGCGGCCCCGGCCCGCGCTCTGCTCCTCGGCGACGAGCACCGCTCCCTCGGCGAGGTCGTCGGCCCGTGCCGCGAGGTCGGTGTTGGTGGACCCGGTGGCGGGCACCACCTCCAGGGAGGTCCACAGACCGCCCTCGCGCACCATGGCCCGGCGCAGGGAGGCGGCGTTCAGCGGCGGGCGTCCGAGGTCGGACCAGCGGTTGTCTTGAGCATCTGGCGGCGTCATGCAAGCCACCCTAGGTGTGGTAAACGCCGCACTGCCGAACGGTATCCGCGCCGATACGCTACGGGTCAGTAGCCAGCCGTAAGCCGCCATACGCACCTTTGAGCAGGCAGGGAGCCGCATCCCTATGTCCGAGATCGACATCCACACGACCGCCGGCAAGCTCGCGGACCTCCAGCGCCGCATCGAGGAGGCGACACACGCGGGGTCGGCCCGCGCGGTCGAGAAGCAGCACGCCAAGGGGAAGTTGACGGCGCGCGAGCGGGTCGAGCTGCTGCTCGACGAGGGCTCCTTCGTCGAGTTCGACGAGTTCGCCCAGCACCGCTCGACCCAGTTCGGCCTGGAGGGCAACCGGCCCTACGGCGACGGCGTCGTGACCGGATACGGCACCGTCGACGGCCGTCCCGTGGCGGTGTTCTCGCAGGACTTCACCGTCTTCGGCGGCGCCCTCGGCGAGGTCTTCGGCCAGAAGATCGTCAAGGTCATGGACTTCGCCCTGAAGACCGGCTGCCCGGTCATCGGCATCAACGACTCCGGCGGCGCCCGCATCCAGGAGGGCGTCATGGCCCTCGGCATGTACGGCGAGATCTTCCGCCGCAACACCCACGCCTCGGGCGTCATCCCGCAGATCAGCCTGGTCGTGGGGCCGTGCGCGGGCGGCGCCGTCTACTCACCCGCGATCACCGACTTCACGGTCATGGTCGACCAGACCTCGCACATGTTCATCACCGGGCCCGACGTGATCAAGACCGTCACGGGCGAGGACGTCGGCTTCGAGGAGCTGGGCGGCGCCCGTACGCACAACGCGACCTCGGGCGTGGCCCACCACATGGCGGGCGACGAGAAGGACGCCATCGAGTACGTCAAGTCGCTGCTTTCGTACCTGCCTTCGAACAACCTCAGCGAGCCGCCCGCGTTCCCCGAGGAGGCCGATCTCGCCCTCACCGACGAGGACCGGGCCCTGGACACGCTGATCCCGGACAGCGCGAACCAGCCGTACGACATGCACACCGTGATCGAGCACGTCCTGGACGACGCGGAGTTCTTCGAGACGCAGCCGCTCTTCGCGCCGAACATCCTCACCGGCTTCGGGCGCGTCGAGGGCCATCCGGTGGGCATCGTCGCCAACCAGCCTCTCCAGTTCGCCGGGTGCCTGGACATCGACGCCTCGGAGAAGGCCGCGCGGTTCGTGCGCACCTGCGACGCGTTCAACGTGCCGGTCGTCACCTTCGTCGACGTGCCGGGCTTCCTGCCGGGCGTCGAGCAGGAGCACACGGGCATCATCCGCCGCGGCGCCAAGCTGATCTACGCGTACGCCGAGGCCACCGTGCCGCTGATCACGATCATCACCCGCAAGGCCTTCGGCGGGGCGTACGACGTCATGGGCTCCAAGCACCTGGGCGCCGACCTGAACCTCGCCTGGCCGACCGCGCAGATCGCCGTCATGGGCGCGCAGGGCGCGGTCAACGTCCTGCACCGCCGCACCATCGCCGCGGCCGAGGACCAGGAGGCCACGCGGGCCAAGCTGATCCAGGAGTACGAGGACGCCCTGCTCAACCCCTACACCGCGGCCGAGCGCGGCTACATCGACGCCGTCGTGATGCCCTCGGACACCCGCTCCCATCTCGTGCGCGGCCTGCGTCAGCTCCGCACGAAGCGGGAATCGCTGCCGCCGAAGAAGCACGGCAACATCCCGCTGTAGGCACCCATGAGCCCCCGCAAGCCGCGATCCCCCGAGGAGGATTCGTGATCAAGGTCGTTCGGGGCAACCCGACCCCCGAGGAGCTGGCCGCCGCACTCGCGGTGGTCCAGGCGCGCGCCGCGGCGGTGGCGAACCAGCCGTCCGGCGCGCCCATGCCGCCCGACTCCTGGGCCGACCCCGCCCGCGTGGCCAGGGACCGGCTCCCGGCACCGGGTCCCACGTCCTGGGGCCGCACGTACTGGCCCTCGTAGCACCTCGTGGCCGCGTCCTCCGCGGCCGCCCGGACCGCGACCGGGCCGGGGAAGTTGAGTACGCGTACTCAGGCGCCCCGGCCCGGCCGGCCGCACCATCGACGTCATGCTGTGGTCAGACCCGGAGAACAACCCGCCCGAGGACATGCGGGACATGCAGGCCAAGATGCGCCGTGCGGGTCTCGTCCTCGCCCTCGCCATGGTCGTGGCGATGTTCGTGCTCGGCCTGCGCTGAGTGCCCCCGCGCTTCTCGCTACGCTGGCCGCATGAGTGATCAGTCCCGTCAGGGCCGGCCCCGTCGTCTCGTCCTCGCCTCGCAGTCGCCCGCGCGCCTCGGTCTGCTGCGGCAGGCGGGCTTCGCCCCCGAGGTCATCGTCAGCGGCTTCGACGAGGACAAGGTCACCGCGCCGACCCCCGCCGAGCTCGCGCTGGCCCTCGCCGAGGCCAAGGCCTCCGTGGTCGCCGCGCGGCCGGAGGCGCGGGGCGCCCTGGTGATCGGCTGCGACTCCGTCCTCGAACTGGACGGACAGGCGCTCGGCAAACCCGCCGACGCCGAGGAGGCGACCGCCCGCTGGAAGTCCATGCGCGGGCGCGCGGGCGTCCTCCAGACGGGCCACTGCGTCCGCGACACGGTCGCCGAAACGTACGCCTCGGCGACGGCCTCGACGGTCGTCCGCTTCGGCGACCCCTCCGACGAGGAGATCGCCGCGTACGTGGCGAGCGGCGAACCGCTGCACGTGGCCGGGGCGTTCACCCTGGACGGCCGCTCGGCCCCGTTCATCGAGGGCATCGAGGGCGACCACGGCAACGTCATCGGCCTCTCCCTGCCGCTGCTGCGCCGCCTCCTCGGGCAACTGGGCGTCAGCGTCACGCAGTTGTGGGCGTAGGGCGGCCCGCCCTGTCGTACGCGACGAGCGGCAGCACGATCAGGCCCAGCGCGACCATCATGAAGACGAACGCGGGCCAGCCCACCAGGCCCACGCTGAACGCGCCGAGCACGCCGTGCACGACCGCGCAGGCGATCAGGAGCACCCGCCCGAAGGTGCCCGGCGCGCGGTCCCTGGCGGCGGCGCGGGCCAGCACGAACGCGCAGAGCGCGAGATAACCGGCGAAGACGGCTCCGGCGATCCAGGTCGACACGGTCATCGCGTGCGGATCGAGGCCCGCGAGGGACATGTCCTGCTTGTCGACGACCATGCCGAGGAACCAGTTCAGGAGCGCGATGCCGACCGCCTCCACGAGGAGAACGATCGCGCCAAGCCAGGCCACCGGTCTGCGCGCCACGGCGCCCCACCCACTTCCGCTCTGCTGTTACCCCTGGTACGTCCGATCACCGCGCACGCTACTAACCGGTAAACGACGGGACAAGAGCTGCGCCCAAGGCAAAGAATCATTGGGCCATTCGTAGGTACTCCACAAAGAAAGCGCCCCTGCCGCAGCGCTGGTTCACAGAGACCTTGACCACATCAGCGGGCTAGGCTGCCGGGAAGGGACCCTGGCTACCGTGGTAGGACAAGGGTTTTCGCGGACCGAGCGGACGTCGCATCACACTCCGTGTGGGCAAGCTCACCCTTGGGGACGGGTCGTAAGGCCGTGTCCACAGTCCCTAAACTCGGCTTGTTTCAAGGAGGGAGCCATCGTGCGCAAGGTGCTCATCGCCAACCGTGGCGAAATCGCTGTCCGCGTTGCCCGGGCATGCCGGGACGCGGGGATCGCGAGCGTAGCCGTCTACGCAGATCCTGACCGGGACGCTCTGCATGTCCGGGCGGCCGATGAGGCGTTCGCGCTGGGCGGTGACACTCCGGCCACCAGCTACCTGGACATCTCCAAGGTGCTGGCCGCGGCCAAGGACGCGGGGGCGGACGCGGTCCATCCCGGCTACGGCTTCCTTTCGGAGAACGCCGACTTCGCGCAGGCCGTCATCGACGCGGGCCTGAACTGGATCGGCCCGCCGCCGCAGGCCATCCGCGACCTGGGCGACAAGGTCGCCGCCCGGCACATCGCGCAGCGCGCCGGGGCCCCGCTGGTGGCGGGCACCCCCGACCCGGTCTCCGGGGCCGAGGAGGTCGTCGCCTTCGCCCGGGAGAACGGCCTGCCGATCGCCATCAAGGCCGCCTTCGGCGGCGG
Source organism: Streptomyces flavofungini (assembly GCF_041028215.1). Lineage (GTDB taxonomy): Bacteria > Actinomycetota > Actinomycetes > Streptomycetales > Streptomycetaceae > Streptomyces > Streptomyces flavofungini_B. Next base: position 5,374 of record NZ_JASKYR010000201.1, on the reverse strand, counting down.
CGGGCGCGGCCTGAAGGTGGCCCGCACCCTGGAAGAGGTGCCGGAGCTGTATGACTCCGCGGTGCGCGAGGCGGTGGCCGCCTTCGGCCGCGGCGAGTGCTTCGTGGAGCGCTACCTGGACAAGCCCCGGCACGTGGAGACCCAGTGCCTGGCCGACAAGCACGGCAATGTGGTGGTGGTCTCCACCCGGGACTGCTCGCTGCAGCGCCGCCACCAGAAGCTCGTCGAGGAGGCGCCCGCGCCGTTCCTGACGGCCGAGCAGAACGCCGAGCTGTACGCCGCGTCCAAGGCCATCCTCAAGGAGGCCGGTTACGTGGGCGCCGGAACCGTGGAGTTCCTCGTCGGCACGGACGGCACGATCTCCTTCCTGGAGGTCAACACCCGCCTCCAGGTGGAGCACCCGGTCACCGAGGAGGTCACCGGCATCGACCTGGTCCGGGAGATGTTCCGCATCGCCGACGGCGAGGAACTGGGCTACGACGACCCGCCGATGCGCGGACACTCCTTCGAGTTCCGCATCAACGGCGAGGACCCGGGCCGCAACTTCCTGCCCGCCCCGGGCACGGTGAGCACCTTCGCGCCGCCGTCCGGCCCCGGCGTGCGGCTGGACGCGGGCGTGGAGTCCGGCAGTGTGATCGGCCCGGCCTGGGACTCGCTGCTGGCCAAGCTGATCGTGACCGGCGCCTCGCGTGAGCAGGCGCTCCAGCGCGCCGCCCGGGCGCTGGCGGAGTTCACCGTGGAGGGCATGGCCACCGCCCTCCCCTTCCACCGCGCGGTGGTGACCGACCCGGCCTTCGCCCCGGAACTGACCGGCTCCAGCGACCCGTTCACCGTGCACACCCGGTGGATCGAGACCGAGTTCGTCAACGAGATCCCGGCCTTCACCGCGCCCGCGGCGGACGCCGAGGCGGAGGAGGAGCCGGGCCGCGAGACGGTGGTCGTGGAGGTCGGCGGCAAGCGCCTTGAGGTCTCGCTGCCCTCCTCGCTGGGCATGACGATCGCGCGCACCGCGGCGGCGGGCGGCGCCCGCCCCAAGCGGCGCGCGGCGAAGAAGTCCGGGCCCGCCGCCTCCGGCGACACCCTGGCCTCGCCCATGCAGGGCACCATCGTCAAGATCGCGGTCGAAGAGGGCCAGGAAGTCCAGGAGGGCGACCTCGTCGTCGTCCTGGAGGCCATGAAGATGGAGCAGCCCCTCAACGCCCACCGCTCGGGCACGATCAAGGGCCTGACGGCGGAGATCGGCGCGAGCCTGACCTCCGGCGCGGTGATCTGCGAGATCAAGGACTGACCCAGCGACATCCCTGAACACCCCCGGGGCTCCGCCCCGGACCCCGCTCCTCGATCGCCGGAGGGGCTGAGACATCCCGGACCCGGGCTGAACACGTTCAGCCCGGGTCCGGGCTCGTTCCGGCCGGTGGTCTCCAGCCCGTCCGGCGATTGAGGACGAACTCGGCGAAGCCGGTGACAGACCGAGCCAGGACCCCGCGAGCGAGGACCGCCCTCACCGCGCCCCCGCGAGCGGTGGCATGCTGGGAACCCGATGACCGATCGGAGGTGCGGGGGATCATGACCACCGCCACAGGCCCCCAGGCCAGCGCAGGCCCCCAGGCCAGAACGATGCGGGCCGACGCGCGCCGGAACTACGACCGGCTGCTCGGCGAGGCGAGGGCCGCGTTCGCCGAGAACGGCACCGGCACGTCCCTGGAGGACGTGGCGCGCCGCGCGGGCGTCGGCATCGGCACGCTCTACCGGCACTTCCCCAACCGCCACGCGCTGATGAGCGCGGTGTGGGAGGACGCCGTACGCGACCTCCTGGCCCGCTCGCACGCGCTCCTCGACGACCCGCACCCCTGCTCGGCCCTGGTGACATGGCTGCGAGCCATCGTCACTCATGCGGGTGAGTACCGCGGCCTGTCCAGCGCCCTCATGTCGGCGTCGCACGACGACACTTCGGCGCTGGCCCGGTGCAGCAGGCCCATGCGTGAGGCGGGCGCGGCGCTGCTCGCCCGCGCGCAGGAGGCGGGGGCCGTGCGGCCCGACGTCTCCATCGCCGACCTGCTCCAGCTCACCAACGCGATCTCGCTGGCGGCCGAGGAGACCCCGGACGACCCGGAGTTGGCCGACCGCCTGCTCACCCTGACCCTGCGCGGACTGCGGGCCGAGGGCCGGGCGGCGGTCTGACACCGCCCCACCCCCGACGGCCCGCGCCGCGCGGGCTCAGCGTCGGCGCATGTCCGCGACGCGCGCGGCACGCTCCCCCGGCGGCTGCTCCCCGAGGAGTGCGCTGCGCAACTGCTGGCCTGGGCCCGCCCCGTGATTGCGCCGCTGACCCGGCAGGGGCACGTCCCGGCGCGGCTGGCGTCCGGCCGGGACGGAGTCGGCACCGGGCCCGGCCTCAGGGCCGGCGGAGCCGCCCGTGACCGCGATCTGTACGCCCTGGTCGGCCAGGGCCTGCAGTTCCGTGGCCGCGCGGTCGTCGTGCGCGGGCGGCTCGTCCGTGACCAGACGCGTGATCACGTCGGTCGGCACCGTCTGGAACATGGTGTCGGTGCCGAGCTTGGTGTGGTCGGCGAGGACCACGACCTCGGCCGCCGCCTGCACCAGTGCGCGGTCCACGCTCGCGGAGAGCATGTTGGACGTGGAGAGGCCGCGCTCGGCGGTCAGACCACTGCCCGAGAGGAACGCCCGGGAGACGCGCAGCCCCTGGAGGGACTGCTCGGCCCCGCTGCCCACGAGCGCGTAGTTCGAACCACGCAGTGTGCCGCCGGTCATGACGACCTCGACACGGTTGGCATGGGCCAACGCCTGGGCCACCAGAAGGGAATTGGTGACCACGGTGAGACCGGGGACCCGCGCGAGCCGTCGGGCCAGCTCCTGCGTGGTCGTACCGGCCCCGACGACGATGGCTTCGCCCTCTTCGACGAGGCCCGCCGCGAGATCGGCGATGGCCGTCTTCTCGGCGGTCGCGAGATGTGATTTCTGCGGAAAGCCGGACTCCCGCGTGAATCCGCCCGGCAATACCGCACCGCCATGCCGGCGGTCGAGGAGTCCTTCTGCCTCCAGCGCGCGCACGTCCCGCCGTACGGTCACTTCGGAGGTCTGGACGACGCGGGCGAGCTCACGGAGCGACACCGCTCCGTTGGCCCGCACCATTTCGAGGATCAATTGGCGACGTTCTGCAGCGAACACGAAACTGACAGTAACCCCAACGACCGTCTGCTTTCAGCAGTATGCGCCGAATTACAGAAGTTGTTCGCACGGCAGGGTGGGAGGTGGTATAGCTGCCTACTCCCTGTGCCTATGCCGGGCGAATGGGTAGCAACAGTGCGTGACCTGCGGAGAGTTGTTTCAAGCCGCCGTTTCGGTCAGCTGTCTCCGGCCGTCTTGCGGGTGTGGAGTTGCCGTGCCACCTCGGCGATCGACCCCGAAAGCGATGGGTACACGGTGAACGCATTCGCGATCTGCTCGACCGTAAGATTATTGTCGACCGCGATCGAGATGGGATGGATCAGTTCCGAAGCACGCGGAGCGACCACCACACCGCCGACCACGATCCCCGTGCCGGGGCGGCAGAAGATCTTGACGAATCCGTCGCGGATGCCCTGCATCTTCGCACGCGGATTGCGCAGCAGCGGCAGCTTGACCACCCGGGCGTCGATCTTGCCCGCGTCGACATCGGCCTGGCTGTAGCCGACGGTCGCGATCTCGGGGTCGGTGAAGACGTTCGACGAGACGGTCTTCAGGTTCAGCGGCTGCACGGCGTCGCCCAGGAAGTGGTACATCGCGATGCGCCCCTGCATGGCGGCGACGGAGGCGAGCGCGAAGATCCCGGTCACGTCACCGGCGGCGTACACACCGGGGGCGGACGTGCGCGACACCTTGTCGGTCCAGATGTGCCCGGACTCCTTGAGCCGGACCCCGGCCTCCTCCAGGCCCATGCCGCTGCTGTTGGGGATGGCGCCGACGGCCATCAGGCAGTGCGTGCCGGAGATGACGCGTCCGTCGGCGAGCGTGACCTCGACCCGGTCGCCCACGCGCTTGGCGGAGGCGGCGCGCGAACGGGACATGACGTTCATGCCGCGCCGCCGGAAGACGTCCTCCAGGACCGCGGCGGCGTCCGGGTCCTCGCCGGGGAGCACACGGTCACGGCTCGACACGAGCGTGACGTTCGACCCGAGCGCCTGGTAGGCACCCGCGAACTCGGCGCCGGTCACACCCGAGCCGACCACGATGAGCTCCTCGGGCAGCTCGTCGAGGTCGTAGACCTGGGTCCAGTTCAGGATGCGCTCGCCGTCGGGCTGGGCGTCCGGGACCTCGCGCGGGTGGCCGCCGGTGGCGATCAGGACGGCGTCGGCGACGAGGGTCTCCTCGGTCCCGTCGGCCGCGCGCACGACGACCTTCCGCGACCCGTCGGCCTCCTGCTGCCCCTCCAGCCGTCCCCGGCCGCGCAGCACGCGCGCGCCCGCACGCGTGACGGACGCGGTGATGTCGTGGGACTGGGCGAGCGCGAGGCGCTTCACGCGGCGGTTGACCTTCCCCAGGTCCACGCCGACGACCCGGGCCGGGGTGTCGATGTGCGGGGTGTCGTCCGCGACGATGATGCCGAGCTCCTCGTACGAGGAGTCGAAGGTGGTCATCACCTCGGCCGTCGCGATCAGGGTCTTCGACGGCACGCAGTCGGTAAGGACCGACGCCCCGCCCAGACCGTCGCAGTCGACGACGGTCACCTCCGCGCCGAGCTGGGCGGCCACCAGTGCCGCCTCGTAGCCGCCGGGTCCGCCGCCAATGATCACGATCCGAGTCACGTACTCCATTGTCCCGCACGCTTCAAGGTGCGCACGCGCCGGGGGCCTCCGTTCGGTGCGGCGGCCTCCGGGGCGGCCCTCCCCACGTCGCGGGAGTGACGTACTTGATTGCTGCCGTACCCTCGTCCTCATGTCGCTCTACGCCGCGTACGCCGGCAATCTGGATCCGCGGCTCATGTCACGCCGCGCCCCGCACTCACCGCTGCGCGCGACCGGCTGGCTGAACGGCTGGCGGCTCACCTTCGGCGGGGAGCACATGGGATGGGAGGGCGCGCTGGCCACGATCGTGGAGGCGCCCCGCTCGCAGGTCTTCGTCACGCTCTACGACATCGCCCCCATGGACGAGGACTCCATGGACCGGTGGGAGGGCGTGGGCATGGACATCTACCGCAGGATGCGGGTCCGCGTGCACACCCTGGAGGCCGAGGAACCCGCCTGGGTGTACGTGCTCAACGGCTACGAGGGCGGCCTCCCCTCCGCGMGCTMCCYSRGGKAGCKCGCGGACGCGGCGGAGTCGGCGGGCGCGCCGCACGACTACGTGATGGAACTCCGCAAGCGCCCCTGTTAGC
>NZ_JASKYR010000200.1:0-13302 GCF_041028215.1 Streptomyces flavofungini | reverse complement strand
AGACGTGCGACCGGTTCCTGTGGTGGTGCACGTGAGCCGACCGGCCGCCAGGCCCGCTGAGGTCTTGTAACGGTAGAGGCCCCGTGACCGCGGAGCCCCCGTGACCGCGGAGCCCCCGTGACCGCGGCGGCCCCGTGACCGCAGAGCCCCCGTGACCGCAGAGCCCCCGTGACCGCGGCGGCCCCGTCAAAGCTCCCGGTCCTCCTCGCCCAGCATTCTCCGCAGCAGCCCCCGCAGCGTCACCCGTTCCTCGTGGGAGAGGCGGCCCAGCGGCTCGCGGGCGAAGTTCAGGGAGTCCCGCAGGCCGCGCGCCACCGCCTTGCCCTCGGTGGTGGGCGCCGCCAGCTTCACGCGGCGGTCGGCCGGGTCGGGGCGGCGCTCGACGAGGCCGCGCGCCTCCAGGCGGTCGACGATGCCCGTGATGTTCGACGGCTCGCACTTCAGCTTCTGGGCGATGCGCCGCATCGGCAGGGGCTCAAGCGAGAGCAGGCCGAGGACGCGCGCCTGTGCGCCGGTGAGCGCGTGGCCCGCGGCGGCCTCCTCGTACTCCTCGTGATAGCGCCCCACGACCGTGCCGATCAGCTCGACGACTTCGAGTGTGAGCGGGTCGACGCGGGAGGAGGGGGTACCGGAGTTGCTGGACATGACCATCAGGTTACCCGGTTACTTGACATCATGAAATATCCAGGAGCATGGTTGTTTCACCACATGAAGCATTCGTCGTAGGAGGACACCCCCTCGTGTCCGTCAGCCCTGACCAGCAGCTTCCGTCCGTCAGCCGCGAATGGCACCTCGTGCGGCGCCCCGACGGGTGGCCGGTCCCGGAGGACTTCGCGCTGCGCGAGGTCCCCGTCGAGGCCCCGGCCGAGGGCCGCGTCCTGGTCCGCAACCGCTACTTCTCGGTGGACCCGTACATGCGGGGGCGGATGAACGACGTGAAGTCCTACGTCCCGCCGTTCCAGCTCGACCGTCCGATGGAGGGCGGCGCGGTCGGCGAGGTCGTGGCCTCGAACGCCGAGGGCTTCGCCGTGGGCGACCACGTCCTGCACTTCGCGGGGTGGCGCGAGTACGCCTCCGTGCCCGCCCAGCACGCCACCAAGGTCGACCCGGACGCCGCGCCGCTCTCCGCCTACCTCGGCGTCCTTGGCATGACGGGCCTGACGGCGTACGCCGGACTGCTCGAAGTGGCCTCCTTCAAGGAGGGCGACGCGGTCTTCGTCTCCGGCGCGGCCGGTGCCGTCGGCGGCCAGGTCGGCCAGATCGCCAAGCTGAAGGGCGCCTCGCGCGTCATCGGCTCGGCGGGCTCCGACGAGAAGGTCAAGCTGCTCACCGAGGAGTACGGCTTCGACGCCGCCTTCAACTACAAGGACGACAAGCCCGTCGCCGAGCAGCTCAAGGACGCCGCCCCCGACGGCATCGACGTCTACTTCGACAATGTCGGCGGCGAGCACCTGGAGGCCGCCATCAGCCGTCTGAACGTGCACGGCCGCGTCACCATCTGCGGCATGATCGCGGGCTACAACGACAAGGAGCCGACCCCGGCGCCGCGCAACCTCGCCCTGGTCATCGGCAAGCGCCTGCGCCTTCAGGGCATGCTCGTGCAGGACCACAACGCGCTCCAGCCGGAGTTCGTCCGCGAGGTCGGCGGCTGGATCCGCTCCGGCGAGCTCAAGTACCGCGAGACGGTAGTCGAGGGCGTCGAGAAGGGCGTGGATGCCTTCCTCGGCATGCTCCGCGGCGAGAACACCGGAAAGATGATCGTCTCCCTCGGCTGAACGGCCGCTCCCGACGCACTTCCGGCATCCGATAACCTGATTCCGGAAACCGTGGTTGTGGGCGCGCACCACGTCACATCTCAGGAGGAAAAGGCAGTTATGTCCATCCAGAAGATCGACGTCAAGTACACCGCCGTAGCCACTGCGGAGAACGGCCGCGACGGCCGTGTGGCCAGCGACGACGGCAAGCTCGACGTCGTCGTGAACCCGCCGGAGGAGATGGGCGGCAGCGGCGCGGGCACCAACCCCGAGCAGCTCTTCGCGGCCGGTTACAGCGCCTGCTTCCAGGGCGCGCTCGGCGTGGTCGCCCGCAAGGAGAACGCCGACATCTCCGGCTCGACCGTGACCGCCAAGGTCGGCATCGGCCAGAACGAGGCGGGCGGCTTCGGCCTGGAGGTCGCGATCACCGCCTCCATCCCGAACGTGGACGCGGCCACCGCGCAGTCCCTGGTCGATAAGGCGCACCAGGTGTGCCCCTACTCGAACGCCACGCGCGGCAACATCAAGGTCGAGGTCTCGGCCGCCTGACTTCCGGCCGTACATACGTGAGGGCCGCGTCCGGAGCACCGGACGCGGCCCTCACGCGCGACACCGTGAGCGGTCCTCACGCGCGCGTGGCTCAGCCCGCCGCGAGTGCCGCCTCGTGGACCGCGCGGACGAGGCGCTCGTTCTCGGCGGCCGGACCGCCGGGGAAGGGGAACCGCCGCCGCGTATAGCCGTAGGCGAGGCCGCCGCGCGGATCGGCGAACGCCTGGGAGCCGCCCACGCCGCTGTGCCCGATGGTCCCCGCGCCCAGGAACGGGTACACGGCCCCCGCCGTCGCCTGGAAGCCGACGGCGAACACCCTGAAGGCCCGCAGCACCAGATCGTGGCCGACGGACTGGACCTGCCCGAACTCGGCGACCGTGTCCGGTGTCAGGAGCGCGTCCCGGCCGTCGACGCCGGTGACCGCCGCCGCGTAGAGCGCCGCGAGGCCCCGCGCCGACGCCACCCCGCCGACCGAGGCGGGCCCCTTGGCGCGCACCGCGCGCGAGTTGGGCAGCGCCTGCACGTCGGTCGGCCGGGCGGCGTGGCGGTTGAAGGCGATGGAGTGCAGGCTCTGCGGCTCCGGGGGCTCCGCCGCGAGCAGCGCCGCCTGACCGGGCGTCGGCGCCATCGGCTGCACGGAACGGAAGCGCCCCTCGTGCTCCTCGGGCAGCCCCAGATGGAAGTCGAGCCCGTACGGGGCGCGCACCCGTTCCTCGTACAGCTCCTGGATGGTCCGTCCCGTGGCGCGGAGGACGACCTCTCCGGAGAGCGCCCCCACCGTCAGCGCGTGGTAGCCGAAGGCGGCCCCCGGCCGCCAGAAGGGGCGCTGCGCGGCAAGCCGCGCGGCGATGGCCCGGTCGTCGGCGACCTCGTCGGGCATGAGGCCGGACGCGGCGCCCGCGAGGCCCGCCCGGTGCGCGAGCAGCTCCCGCAGCGTCACCGCGCCCTTGCCCGCCGCGGCGAACTCCGGCCAGTAGTGGGCGACCGGCTTGTCGAGGTCCAGGACCCCGTCCTGCACGAGCAGCGCGACGACGAGGTGGGCAGCGCCCTTGGTGGAGGAGAAGACGCCGTACAGGCTCTCGCCCGTGACGTCCGGGCCCACCCACAGGTCGACGACCTTGCGCCCCCGCACATAGGCGGCGAGCTGGCCCTCGTACTCGGGCAGTTCACCCGTGAGCACGGCGGTGAACTCCTCGCGCACCGCCTCGTACCCCTCGGCGACCGTCCCCTGGACGCGCATGTCCCGCGTCATGACCGGCCCACGCTGAGCAGTGCCCGTCCGACCTGCGGGAACACCCCCTTCGGGTGGTCGCGGAAGAGCGGCTCGGTGCCGAAGAGCACCACGTCGGCCCGGCCCGCCGACCCGCTGACGACCGAGGCGCGGCCCGCCGCGTCCGCGGGCCCGCCGGAACCGTCCTCCAGGGCCCGCCAGTGCCCGGCCACCAGCGGATCGCCGGTGCCGTACCTCTGCTCCACGCGCACACCGGGGCCGAGGCCGGTGAACCAGGTGGGGGAGTAGACGAAGCTGTGGCCGGGGGCGCCGCCGGTGATGGTGCCGCCCGCGTTGGCCACCCGGACCACGCCGTTGGCGTCGCCGTTGCCCTCCACCGGCTCGGCAACGAGCAGCCCGGCGCCGGAGTTGAGCGCGGCTCCGGCCGCGCCTCGTCCCACGAGTCCGCCGCCCTTCTTCAGGAACGCGTCGAGAGCGGACTTCGCCGCCGCGTCCAGCTTGGCGCGGTCGAGCCCGGCGGAGACCATGAGCGCGTCCGCCTTCGTCCAGTCGAAGCCCGCGTTCAGGACGGCCGTGGAGACGGGCACCACGTCGAAGCCCATCTCCCGCAGCGCGAACAGCTCGCCCGGTGTGACGGCCGCCGCGACCCGTGTGCGGTGCAGCGCGGCGCCGCCCTCGGCCTTGGTGGCTTCGAAGGCGACGTCGTACTTCTCGGCGGCGGCAATGGCCGCCCCGCGCGCGGAGGAGGGCAGGATCGCGCCGCCCGTGCCGTCCTGCCGCGCGGAGACGCCCTTCGCCAGCAGCGAGTTGAGGGCCGCGACCTCGCGCGGGTCGTCGAGCCGCAGCCGCAGGGCGCCGCGCGGCGCGACATGGCCGACCTTGGCGGCGGCGTGCACCACGCGCGCGTGGACCCCCTTCAGGCCGCCGTCCTTGACCGAATCGACGCTCGCGCCCCAGAGCCGTCCGAGGCTCCACCCGGAGATGTCGTACATCGTCGACACCTTGTCGCTGATGTCCCGCCCGTCGGCCAGCATCACATTGGCGAGGCCCCGCTTGGGCTGGTGCATGTCGATGACATAGGAGCCACGGGCGTAGGCGCGCCCGCCGAGCCGGAAGCCGTGGCTCGCGCGCTCGACCCGTACGTCATTGGCCACCAGGTGGTCGACGAGCCGTGCCGCCGCCGTCGCCGAGCGCTGGCCGCGCCCCGCCGGGATCACGTACGCGCGCGGGAACTCGGTGGTGTACACGTCCTCCGGGCCGATCCCGGGCACGCCGGGCACCGTCTCCTCGGACACGGGGACCTGCTTCGCGCCGGTCGCGCCGCGCCGGAAGACCTCGATCTGGTCGGCGATCACCGAAGTGCGGTGCTTCTCGGTGTAGTCGAGGGTCGCGCGCATGGCCGCGCCCGCGATGTCCACGTTGATGGCGGCCCTGCGGCGCAGCTCGGCGACCGGCTGGGTGTCGTACTCCTCGTTGTTCACCTGCATCGGGAACTCGATGGTGTGCGTCGCGACCGCGCCGTGGAACGGCATGTACTGCGGGGTGAAGATCGGTGGCCAGTCGTCCCAGCCCTCCTCCTGGTCGCGGAAGGGGATGACGGCGGGCAGCACGCCGTCCTTCTCCTCGGTGTAGCCGAGGCCGTTGACGGCGGCTTCCATGCCGAGGGCGTTGGCGTAGGAGTTCTTCAGGAAGAGGTCGTACTCGTAGTTCTCGCCGTGCGGGGGAGTGGTCGGCTCGATCAGGGTGCCGTTGACATAGCCGTGCAGATCGATCATGACCGCGGGCTGCTTGTCCACGGCGATCCGCCGCACCGCGCGTGCCTCGGGCTGCGAGGCGGTGATGAAGTCGCGGTTCAGGTCGAAGCCGTTCGCGTTGGCGCGGGTGCCCGCGATGCGGCCGTCGGGGTTGGTGGTGACGTTGAAGTAGAGACGGTTGTGCGCGAGGAGGTCCCGGCTCCTGCGGTCCTTGGCCTTCGCCAGTTTCTCGATGAGCTTCAGGGCGGCGTCGGTGCCCTCCCACTCATTGCCGTGGATGTTGTTGTTGATGAACACGGGCGTCTTGTACGAGGACTTGATCTCCTTGTCCTTCGCGGCGGCCGACGGCGCGTTCTCGATGCGCTCGCGCATCCGCTCCTGCCGGGCCGTCTCGCGCGCCGACTCGGGCGCCGTGACCGTCACCAGGTAGAGCTCGTGCCCGCCCGCGGAGCGGCCCGCGACCTCCACGCTCACGCGGTCGCCGACGCGCTGGAGGGCGTTCAGCCTCGGGGCTATGCCGTGGTACGGCGTGAGCCCCAGTTTTATCGACTTGTCGGCCGGATTCGCCGGAGGCTCGGTGAGCTCGCGCTCACGCGGATAGCCGCGGCCCCCGTCACCGAGGTCCGGGGCCCGCGTGTCGCCAAGCGCCCGGTCCGCGGCCCGCTCCGGGGCCGTGGCGGCCCGGTCGGCGTCGAGCGGCGAGCCCTCGCGGACGGCGGGGCGCGGCGTCGGGTCGGCGACGGCGCTGCCGGGGGCGACCGTGGTGAACAGCAGCGCGCCCGCCGCGGCGGCGGTGGTGACCAGAACGGGTCTCGATGGCCTGGATATACCCATACGTACCTCCGGAAGATCGGTGACCGAGGTCTTACCGGTTCAACTCCCGTGCAACAAGGGGGCCTCGGGGGACAGCGGCTAAGGTGTGCTGCATGCGCGATCTTGGCAAGGGCTTCGGCTATCTGATGAAGGGCCAGCGCTGGGTCGCCCAGCACGGCAAGCAGTACGGAATGGGCCTGCTGCCCGGACTCATCACCCTTGTCCTCTACGCCGCCGCGCTCATCGCGCTCGCGCTCTGGGGCACCGGCCTCGTCGGCTGGGCCACGCCCTTCGCCGACGACTGGTCCTCGCCCTGGCTCGGCCTCTTCCGCGGCTTCCTCACGGCGCTGCTCATCGCCCTCGCGCTGCTGCTCTCCGTCGTCACCTTCACCGCCGTGACGCTCCTCGTCGGGCAGCCCTTCTACGAGTCGCTCTCCGAGAAGGTCGACATCGCCGAGTCGGGCCACGCCCCGGAGTCGGGGCTTCCGCTCTGGCGGGACCTGTGGATCTCCGCGCGGGACAGCCTCCGCATCGTCGTCCGCGCGGCGCTCTGGGGCATCCTGCTCTTCGCCCTCGGCTTCGTCCCGGTGATCGGTCAGACCGTGATCCCGGCGATCGGCTTCTGCGTCACCGGCTTCTTCCTCGTCGAGGAGCTCACGGCGGTCGCGCTCCAGCGACGCGGCGTCGAACTCCGCGAGCGCCTCGCCCTGCTGCGCTCCCGCAAGCAGCTCGCCTGGGGCTTCGGTACGCCCCTCGCCGTCGCCTTCCTGGTGCCCTTCGTCGCGGTCTTCCTGATGCCGGGCGCGGTCGCGGGGGCGACGCTGATGGCACGGGAGCTGCTCGGCGAGAACGCCGACGGGGCGGACGCCGACGGGGCGGACCAGGGGCTGAGTGCCCCCGGGCAGGGCGGCGGGCACCCCGGGCAGGGCGGCGGGCACCCCGGGCAGGGCGGCACGTTCGGGGACGGCCGCCCCGCCTGACGGTCCGCTCCCGCTCAGGAGGCCGAGACGGCCGTCCGCAGGATGCTCCGCACCTGGGCGATGATGTCGAGCCGGTTCCGCACGAACTCGGGGTCGGTGACCGCCCCGGTCGCCGGGTCCGTGTTCCCCGCGCCGAACTGGAGCACGGGCGTGTGGACATGCCCGCCGGGCAGCCGGTCGTGCAGCCCGAGCCGGTCCCGCAGCAGCGTGGCCCGGTAGGCGATCTCGTTGGACAGATAGTCACCGCCGCCGCCCGCGCGGGCGGCCGACCCCTTTGTCGGCCCGTCCGGCCGCACCACGGGCTGTGTGCCGCCCGCCGGGACCTCGGTCACGGAGGTGTTGTCGTACACCGGGAAGCGCCCGGTCTCCGCCGCCACGATCGCCTTGTACGGGAGGGTCGTCGACGTCCACTGGGGCTGTGACGCGGGGTCGGTCACCGGAACCAGTCCGGTGCGCGAGGCGTTGTCGTTGTCGGGGAACCCACCGCGCCAGGCCCCGTTGGTCCGCTCCACGTCGATCCGGCCCACGCGGCCCTGGCTGATGGTGGTGAAGAGGTCGACACGCGGCAGCACCGGACGCAGCGCCCGCTCCACCTCGCCGTCGCTGAAGTCCTGCCAGCGGACGGGGAAGGTGACCGCCTCGACCCGGGCAGGCCCCTCGGCGGTCCGTATCGTCGTGCCGTCGAGGGCCAGCGCGGTCGCGCCCGACGGATTGCTGATGCGCACATCCCGGTCGAGGGTGAACGGATCGAAGCCGGTGACGAGGACGCGCTTGACCCCCTTGTCGTGGTGGCGCGCGCCGTAGCGGACGTCGTCCTGGCCGCGCGAGGCCGTCTCCAGGGCGTCGATGAGCCGCGCGCGCCGCGCCTCGTCCAGGGAGAACCGCTTCGGCTCCCACTGCCGCAGCTCCTTGGTCATCCCGAGCCGCGCCCAGTAGAGCGGCCGGTCGTCGCCCCTGCTCAGATCGCCGCCCGCCGGACCGCGCCCCTGCGCCCGGTCGACGGCGCCGCGCCACAGCGACCTGCCTTCCCGCAGGACGAGCCGGTGCGCCTGGCCGTAGGAGCGCGCCTTGCCGAGCGCGCGTACCAGCTCCGGCGCGCGTGCGTCGAAGCCGCTGCGCCGCAGGATCTCCTGGGGCGCGGCCCGGTCGAGCCGCGCCTCCTCGGTGGTGACGGCACGGTCGCCGCCGGGGGCGGCCGAGGCGGGCGCCGCGACGCCGAGCCCGGCCAGCAGCACGGCGAGACCGAGGGTGCCGCCGAGCCGGGAGGCGGCACGAGGGCCGGTGAGCAGGTGAGGACGAGAGAGCACGCGGGTCCTTCCGTAGGCGGTCAGGGGTCAGCGGTCAGCGGTGGGCCGCGAGCCGTGAACCGTGGTCCGTGAGCTGGTGCCGATGGGGTGGCGGCAGTATCCCGGGACGGAGGGGGCGAGCGCTACGGGTCCAAGGTCCCGGACCTCACGAAGTCCTGGACGTGACTTCTCACGTGACCACTTACGTGACTTCTGTACGTGCGCCCGTGGGGCCGTAAATCGGTTGCCCCCGCCGTCCCGGCGCCGACAGGCTCGTCGTATGACCCGCGTCCCGGCCACCGCCGCTCCGCGCCCGWCCGGGGCGCGGGGGCAGCGGCGCACCGGCCGGACGTGGAGGCCCGTTCCCGCACTCGCGTGAGCGCGGTCCTGGTCGCGGGGCTGCTCGCCGGGTACGGCATCGCCATGCCGGTCGGCGGGGTCGCGACCTACCTGGTGGCCCTCACCGCGCGGACGTCCCCGCGGACCGGAGCCTGCGCCGCCCTGGGCGTGGCGAGCGGCGACGGCGTCTACGCCCTCGTCGCCGCGGTCGGCGGCACCTCCTTGACCGGCCTCATCGCACCGGCCGTGGTTCCGCTGCGCCGGGCCTCGGTCCTCGTGCTCGTCGCGCTGGCGGTACGGGGCGCGGTGACGGCCGTCCGCGAGTACCGGGGGCGGGCCGGTACGGCGGGCAGGACCGGCACTCCGCCCGGCCCCGGCCGCGCCTACGCCACGCTGCTCGGCATCACCCTCCTGAACCCCGCCACGGTGGTCTACTTCGCCGCGCTGGTGCTCGGCAGCCCCGCCACCACCTCGCTCACGCCCCTGGAGCAGGCGGCCTTCGCCCTGGCCGCCTTCGCCGCCTCGGCGAGCTGGCAGCTGCTCCTCGCGGGCGGCGGCGCACTGCTCGGCCGGGCGCTGACCGGACGCGGGGGCCGCCTGCTCACGGCCCTGGCGTCGAGCGCGCTGATCACTGGCCTCGCGGCACATCTGCTGCTGTCGGCGCGCTGAGGGCGGGCGGCGGCGGCCCGAGGCCGGACGTCGGCCGGTGCGCGGGGCCCGTGGGGCCTGCGGGGCCCGCAGGGCTGTTGGGACCGGTGAGTTGACCGATGACGTGCGTCGCGATGCGGGCCATCCTCGGGTTCCGCTCGCGGTAGTAGGAGAGTTCGTCGAGGGCGATCGACAGGGCCCAGCCCTTTCCCCGCGCCCACATGGCGTCATCGGCGGCGAGGCCGAGGGCGGCGCGGAGGGCGGCGCGGGCGGCGGCGTCCATCAGATACCACGCGGAGATCAGGTCGACGGCGGGGTCCCCGAGGCCCATGCAGCCGAAGTCGATGACGGCGCCGAGCCGGCCGCCGTCGACCAGGACATTGCCCGGCTGGAGGTCACCGTGCGTCCAGACGGGGCCCCGCTGCCACCCGGGGGCCCGCAGGGCGGCGTCCCACACGGCCGTCGCGGCCCGCTCGTCCACGGTGCCGCGCAGCCCGGCGATCACCTCGCGGGTACGGGAGTCACGCGCCGCCAGCGGCTCACTGCGGTAGGCGGCGGGCGCCCCCGCCGGGTCCACCTCGCGCAGGGCGACCAGGAGCCCGGCGATGTCCTCGGCGAACAGCGCGGGCTCGGTGAGCGGAGCACCCGGCTCGGGCGTCGCCCCGTCCAGCCAGCGGAATACGGACCACGCGTACGGAAAGCCCTCGCCGGGACGGCCGAGGCCGAGCGGCTCCGGCACGGGGACGGGCAGCGCCGCCGCGAGCCGGGGCAGCCACCGGTGCTCACCCTCCACGTCGGCGGCGGAACCCGGGGTGCGCGGCAGCCGCACCACCTTGTCCTCGCCCAGCCGGTACAGGGCGTTGGCCGTCCCGGTCGCGTGCACCCGCCGCACCGGCAGCCCGGACCACGCGGGGAACTGGGCGGCCACGAGCCGCCGTACGAGCGTCTCGTCCATGTCGGGCTCGTCGGCATGCGTCTTCGGGTCTGCCATCCGGTGCGGCCTCCTTGTCAGTGGTCCGGTCGTCGGTGGTCCGGTCGTCAGCGTCGGGTCGTCAGTCGTCCGGTCGTCAGTGGCCCGAGGGGCGGTCGAGTTCCGTGGTGAGGGCTCCGCGCAGCAGGTCACGGGCGCGGTCGAGCGTCACCGTGCCGTTCAGCCAGCGGTCGCTGAGGCCTTCCACCAGGGCGGTGAGCCGCTCGGCCGCCGCCTTCGGGGCGTCCCCGGCCGCGTCGGTGCCGCGCGCGGCCCATACCTGCCCGATGAGGTCCGCGACGTCCCCGACCCACTCGGCGGTGGCGGCGGCGAGCGGCTCGCGCAGGTCCGGATCGAAGATCGCGGAGGCCCGCAGCTCGCCCCAGGCCGCGCTGTTCTCCCGTACGCGGGGCGTGTCCTGGAGTTCCAGGAGCAGCATGCCGGTGAGCTGGACGCGGGGGTCGTCCGAGGTCTCCAGGGCCGGGTCGGTATAGCGGACGGCCCGGCCGCCGATGAACTCCAGGGTGCGGCGGAGCAGCCCCGCGCGGTCCTTGAAGTGGTAGTAGATCAGCGCGGTCGAGACCCCGGCCTCCGCCGCGACCTCCTCCACCCGCAGCCCGCGCACCCCGCGCCGGGCGATCAGCCGGGCGGCGGCTTCGAGGATCTGGGTCGGCCTGTCCGGCATCGCTCGCTCCACTGCCTCATGGGGTTCGGTCCGCCCCGGAGGGCCTTCGGCTCGATCATGCCGTACGGCTCTGACATGCCGTACGCTGACTTCCTGACTGAAATTTCAGTCAGGAAGCAGAAGTGACCGGCAGCAGTGACCGGCAGAAGAAGTGACAGGAAGCGACGGGAGCGGAGCCATGGACATGTCCAGACGGGGGACCCTGCGGGCGGGCGCGGTCGCCGCCATCGGCGCGGCGCTGAGCGCCTGTGGCGCACGTGATGCACGGGACGCACGTGATGCGCGTGATGCGCCGCAGGACGCTGAGGAAGCGACCGCGCCCGCCGCGAGCACCCGGCCCGGCGAGGCCCGCCGGATGCCCGAGGAGGCGGCCCCGCACGAGCTGACGTACATGTCCTGGCCGACCAGCCGGATCTGGCGGTCGGACACCGGCGCCGTCCGTCGGGACATCGCGCGGATCGCCCGGACGATCGCCGAGTTCGAGCCGGTGACGCTGCTCGCGGGCGAGCGGGACGCGAAGGCGGCGGGGCGGGCCTGCGGCTCGGGCGTCGAGGTGCTCCCGGTGCCGGTGGACGACCTGTGGGCGCGGGACACAGGGCCCAGCTTCGTGCTCGGCCCCGACGGTGTCGCGGGTGTCGACCTGCGCTTCAACGGCTGGGGCGGCAAGCAGCCGCACGCCCACGACGCCGAGGTGGCGCGGGAGATCCTGGCCGAGGGGCGCATCCCGCGCGTCGAGGCGCCGGTCGTCGGCGAGGGCGGCGCCATCGAGGTCGACGGCGCGGGCACCCTGCTCGCCACGGAGAGCTCGTGGGTCAACGGCAACCGCAATCCGGGCAAGTCCCGTGACGAGATCGAGCGCGCGCTCAAGGACCTCTTCGGCGTCACCCGCGTCATCTGGGTCGACGGCGTCAGGGGCGAGGACATCACCGACTTCCACATCGACGCCCTGGCCCGCTTCGCCGCACCGGGCGTCGTGGTCATGAGCACCCCGGCCGACAAGGGCGCCGACGACGTGTGGGCCAGGGCGTACGCGCAGGCCCGCGAGGTCATCTCGGCGGCGTCCGACGCCCGTGGCAAGCGCCTGGAGATCGTGGAGCTGCCCGAGCCCGCCGATCTCCGCGGCCGGGGCCCCGACTTCCTCGCGAGCTACGTCAACTACTACGTGGTGAACGGCGGCGTCGTCCTGCCCCGCTTCGGCGACCGCGCGGCGGACGGCAGGGCGGCGTCCATCGTCCGCGAGCTGTACCCGGGCAGGGAGGTCGTCCAGGTCCCGGTGGACACCCTGGGCGAGGGCGGCGGCGGCATCCACTGCGCGACCCAGCAACTGCCCGAGTCGCCCTGAGCGACCTCTAGGTCCGGGGGCGGGCCGAGCGCAGCGCCGCCAGGAACGGCGTGACCGCCCGCGGCACCGAGCGGCCCCGCGCCGTCGCCGCGTACACCGCGCGCGCCGGGGCGGAGTCGTCCCGCAGCGGGACGAGGCTGATGTCTGGGCGGACCGCCTCCGCGGCCAGTTGCGGGATGAGGGTGATGCCGAGGCCCGCGGCGACGTACCCCTGTTTCGCCGTCCACTCCGCGACGACGTGGGCCACCCGGGGCCGGAAGCCGTGGTGCAGTGCCCGGTGCAGCAGGGTGCCCTCGACGTGCGGGCTGCCGGATATCCAGTCCTCCGCGGCGAGCCGCGGCAGGCGCAGCTCCGGTTCGGCCGCCAGCGCGTGACCGGCGGGCAGTGCCACGTACAGCGTCTCGTCGAGCAGATGGTGCAGGTCGTACGCGCCGCCGGGCAGCGCGCCGCCCGTGGTCGAGACGACGGCGAGGTCGAGTTCGCCCTCCGCGAGACGGGAGAGCAGTGCGGGCGTGCGGCCCTCCTCGCGGGTGACGGTCACGCCGGGGTGGCGGGCGCGGAAGCGTGCGAGGGCCCTCGGCACGAGCCCCGCGTCGGCCGTCGCGAACGCCCCGAGCCGCAGCGGCCCGCCCGTCGCGTCCCGCAGCGCCGCCAGCTCCCGCGCCGCGCCGCGCAGCCGGGCGAGGACCTCCTCCGCGTACGGCAGCAGCGCCCGCCCCTCCGCCGTCGGACGCACCCCGCGCGGCAGCCGGTCGAAGAGCCGGGCACCGCCGAGCGCCGCCTCAAGGGCGGAGATCTGGCGGGACACGGCGGACTGCGTCCATCCGAGCTCCCGTGCCGCCACCGTGAACGACCCGTGCCCGGCCACGTCGACGAAGGTGCGCAGCCAGACGGTGGAGAGATCAGGGAGCGCGGCGGGGTCGGGTCGGAGACTGGGGCCAGGGCCAGGGC
>NZ_JASKYR010000020.1:0-25565 GCF_041028215.1 Streptomyces flavofungini | reverse complement strand
AGGCCGAGGCCGAGCGCCAGCTCCGCGTAGGCGACGACGTAGGCCATGAGCCGTGGCCGGGGCCGCACGGTCAGGGCGAAACCGGACCGGACGAACTGCCAGCGGTGCTTCTCGGCGATGCCCGCGGCCCAGTCGATGCCCCCGCCGGTGAACCAGGTCTTCTTGTCCTTGTGCCGCCAGCTCTCCAGCCACCACAGGCCGAGACCGATCCGGAGCACGGCGACCCACTCGGCTCCGGTGAGCCACATCGTCTGCATCGAACGTCCTCCCACATCCGGACCACCGCCCGTCTGGACTGACGGGCCGTCAGTTCAGCGGAAACGGCCGTGGCGCGCAAGAGGCCGAGTTTCAGGCGGGCTGTTGCCGTCCCCAGGGCGAGCCCATAACCTCGATCTGATGGGTCGTCAGATAACTCGCCGATGGCGGGTACGGAAGACCGGCAGGCAGTAGGGGGCATGGCAGTGGAGAACACCGAGGTCGGGGCCAAGGAACTCCCGCGCGTCATCAGCGTGGACGACCACGTGATCGAACCGGCGCACCTCTTCGAGAAGTGGCTCCCGGGCAAGTACCGCGACCGCGGACCGAAGCCCTTCACGGCGGGGATCGGAGAGCTGGCGTACATCGGCGGCAAGTACAAGTTCACGACCGACCCGGAGGGCCAGGTCACCGACTGGTGGGAGTACGAGGGGGAGATCTTCCCGTACAAGCGCATCATCGCCGCCGTCGGCTTCTCGCGGGACGAGATGACGCTCGACGGCATCACGCGCGAGCAGATGCGCCGGGGCTGCTGGGACCCCGGGGCCCGGCTCGCGGACATGGACCTCAACCACGTCGAGGCCTCGCTCTGCTTCCCGACGTTCCCGCGCTTCTGCGGCCAGACGTTCTCCGAGGCCAAGGACCGGGAGGTCGGACTCGCCTGCGTGCGGGCGTACAACGACTGGATGGTGGAGGAGTGGTGCGGGGACAGCGGCGGCAGGCTGATCCCGCTGTGCCTCATCCCGCTCTGGGACGTGGACCTCGCCGTCGCCGAGATCATGCGCAACGCCGCGCGCGGCGTACGGGCCGTGACCTTCAGCGAGATCCCCACCCACCTCGGGCTGCCGTCGATCCACTCCGGTTACTGGGACCCGTTCTTCGCGGCCTGCGAGGAGACCGGCACGGTGGTGAACATGCACATCGGCTCGTCGTCGCAGATGCCGGCGGCCTCCCCCGACGCGCCCCCGGCCGTCCAGGCCTCCCTGAGCTTCAACAACGCGATGGCGTCGATGATGGACTTCCTCTTCTCCGGGGTCCTGGTGAAGTACCCGCGTCTGAAACTGGCCTACAGCGAGGGCCAGATGGGGTGGATTCCCTATGCCCTGGAGCGCGCCGACGACGTGTGGGAGGAGCACCGGGCCTGGGGCGGGGTGAAGGACCTGATCCCGGAGCCCCCCTCGACGTACTACTACCGGCAGATCTTCTGCTGCTTCTTCCGTGACAGGCACGGGGTCGCGTCGATCGACACCGTCGGCGTCGACAACGCCACCTTCGAGACCGACTATCCGCACGTCGACTCGACCTGGCCGCACACCAAGGCCGTCGCGCAGGAGCACGTCGGCCACCTCCCCGAGGACGTGGCGTACAAGCTGCTGCGCGGGAACGCGATCCGGATGCTGGACCTGCCGTTCGACCGGGACCGGTAGACCAGGTCCGACCGGGACCGGTGGACCACGTTCGACCGGTCCCGGTGGACCACGGGACCATGCCGCCCCCGGGGTCAGCCCAGGGTCTCGGCGTCCACCCGGGAGAAGACCAGTTCGCTCTCGCCGACGACCGGGCCGCGCCAGCGCACCGGAGGCTCCGGCCGCCGCAGCGCGCGGGGGTAGTTCTCGGGCCGGTAGTCGGTGGGCAGCCGGTAGGTGTGGAAGCCGTGCGCGGCCATGGTCGTCATCAGCTCGTCGATCGAGTCGCCCACGGCGGCCATCCGGTCCGGGGTGACCTCGACGGCGATCTCCACGTCCGGCCGGAGCCGGTCGAGGGCGGGGGCGAGTCCCCGGATGACACCGCCCTCGGCGCCCTCGACATCGATCTTGATCACCCGGGCCGCGGCGAGTTCGTCCGCGTCCAGGATCTCGGGCAGCGGACGGGCCGCCATCTCGAAGCTCGACTCGGCGGGGCCGTCGTACGGGACGATCGAGTTCGCGCCCATGTTGTGCGAGCTCGCGAGCACGAACGTCAGCGTCTTGTGGCCGTCGGAGACGGCGGTGTTGACCGCCCTGACGTTGGCGCAGCCGTTCAGCCGGATGTGCTGGAGCACGCGGTCGTGGAAGGCGGGGGACGCCTCGATGGCCACGACCCGTCCCGTGCCGCCCACGAGGCGGGAGCCGAGCACCGCGAAGTAGCCGATGTTGGCGCCCACGTCGATGAACGTGTCGCCGGGGCCGAGACGGCTCTGGAGCCACCGCGTCATGTGCGGCTCCCACACGCCGTAGAGGCTGATGAACCGCTGGATCAGGTCCCGGGAGTCACAGGCGAAGCGCGCCCCGAACCGCGCCTCGACCACGCGCCGACGCGGGTGGTCCCGCAGATAGGGGTTGAGATACCGGCCCGCGAGCGCGCCCTTGAGCAGTGACCCGGGCGCGTCGCGTACGTACCCGCGGCCGAGGGTGGCCAGAAGCTCTGACGTGCGGCGGAGCGAAGCGGAAGGCATAGCCGTGACCGTACGAGGCCACGGTCGGCCGGGGCAAGATCGAGTTGCGGCCACGCGGTCCCCGGCAACCTCCAGGGCCGGACCCACCGGTCCCGGCCGGGTCACCCCGTGTCCGTGCCGCCGGGGTAGCGCCACGCGAAGTGGTCAAGGGCGCGTGCCCTCGCCTCGACCACGGCCATGCGGGCGGCGCGCTCGGCCGTGTCCACGTGCGCGGCCTGGCCGGTGACCTGGCCCTCCCACTTGCGGTAGAACAGACCGACCTCGGACGAGAACCAGCCGCGCGCGACGGAGTTCAGGGCGAGCAGCAGGCCCGTGTCCTCGGACGCGGGAAGGGCCATCCAGCCGCCCAGGGCCACGAGCAGCTCGCGGCGGACGAAGAGCGTCGCCGGGTGGACCTGCGCGCGGTAGTCGTGCGCCGCCCAGTGCTCCAGCACCTCCCCGCGCTCGACCGGCCCGTGCGCGGGGTCGCCGGGGAAGCCGGCGGTGGAGCCGTCGGGCAGCAGATCGAGCACCCGGGACGTCGCCCAGCCGAGGGCGTGGTCCGCTTCGAGGGCGGCGAGATCGCGGGCGAGCGCGCCCGGCGCGAGCTGGTCGTCGGCGTCGAGGACCTTCACGTACGGGCCGTCGGCGTGGGCCAGGGCGATGGTCCGCGCGACGCCGGGGCCGCCCGGACGGCCCTGCCTGAACGTGATCCGGTCGTCGTCGGGGACATGCGGCGCGACCCGGTCGGTCGTGCCGTCCTCCTGGATCAGCCAGTGCCAGTCCCAGCCCGGCGGCAGCTCCTGTGCGCACAGGGACGTGTGGGCGTCGGCCAGGAAGTGCGCCGACGGCGCGTGGACGGCCGTGATGATGACGATGCGCCGGTGCACGGCTCACCACCTCTCCAGATGAGTCGTGAACAGCATTTCAGTGCGGTCACCGGGCATCGTGATGTCGGACATCTCGACGACGCGGCCGTCCGTGCCGTGCGCGGACTTGCGCAGGACGAGGACCGACGTGCCGGGCGGCAGGCCCAGCTCCGCCGCCTCCTCCACCGTCGGGGGCCGGGCGGTCACCCGCTCCTCGATGCGGTCGATCTCGATGCCCACCGTGTGGAGCTGGTTCCACGTCCCGCCCGGCCAGGGCTCCTTCGTCTCGTCCAGGAGATCGGGGTTGCCCTTGACGAGGTCGCGGATCAGGTACGAGGTGACGAGACTGAACGGATTCCGCTCCGCGCTGTACCGCGTCCGGTAGGTGCGCTCGACGAGCGGTGTTCCTTTCTCGACACCCAGTGCCGACGCGATTTCCCCGGGTGCCTCGATCTCCCGGTACGCCGCGTGGAATACGAGGTCTTTCACCTCAAGGCCGGTGTCGTGCTCGGTCGCGCCCGTCTCCAGGCGCTGTTCCTCGGGCGCGCGGGCGCGGTCTTTCTCCCATTGGTACCGCCTGTTCGCGCGCCGCACCGTCAGGCGTGGGCGGCGCACGAAGGTTCCGCGGCCGTGCTGCTTCTCGATCAGGCCCTCCGCCTGGAGCACCCGAAGGGCCTGCTGCACGGTCGGGCCGCTGCGCCCGGAGCTCCTGATGAGCTCCGCCTCCGAGGGCAGCCGATCGCCGGGACCCAGCCGACCTGCGCGGATCTCGGTGCGGAGCTCGTCCGCGATCTTCTCGTAGGCCTTGGCCATCGGTGCTCACCGTCCCGTGCGGGTGCTGTCACCCAGCATAGAACTCCTCAAGAGGACCTGACGAGCGGAGGCTGCCGCGGCCGGTCGGTGCAATTACCGGAAATTGCCCGCCCGCATGAAGCATGGCTCTACCAACGAGATGGCCGGAACCATTCGGGAAAAAAAGAATGCCCGACCGCTGGCGACGGGGGATGCACCAGCGATCGGGCTATGCCAACCCTAACAAGTCCGCTCGCCCCAGGGGAGTCAACTGCTCAGCACAGATAAGGCGTTGTGATCGGGATCACGTCCGCTTCGTCAGGCGTCGCACGGCGGATCGTAGGAGAGCCGGGGCAGATACTCGCGCCATTTCTCCGGTGTCAGAACACCTTGCGTGGTCGCACAGACGTGGCGCACGGCCTCCTTCGTGTCCAGGTTCCACAGCCGGACCGTGTCGCTGCCGCTGGACACCCCGAGCATGTCGCTCCGCGGGCTGAACGAAAGGAAGCTGCCGGTCTTGGCGTTGGGGCTCATCGACTGCCCGATGGGTGCCGCGCTCGCCGGGTCGGCGACGTCCCAGAGCCGCACCGTGTTGTCGTTGCCACCGCTGGCCAGCGTCCGCCCGTCCCTGCTGTACGTCAGCGACACGACCGCGTCGGTGTGGCCGGTGAGGGCCGACCCGAGCCGGACCGCCCGGCGCGGGTCCGTCAGGTCCCAGAACCGGACCGTGCCGTCGTCGCTGCCGGTGGCCAGGGTGTGGCCGTCCGGGCTGTAGGCGAGGGTGTTGACGGGGCCGAGATGCCCGGTGAGCGGGGCGCCGAGCCGGGTCGCGTGCCGCGGCTCCGCGACGTTCCAGAGCCGTACGGTGCCGTCCGAGCTGGCACTCGCGAGGTCTCGCCCGTCCTTGCCGAAGGCGAGGGAGTTGACGTAGCCCTTGTGGCCGGTGAGCGGCTCACCGAGGGCGCGCGGGCGGGACGGGACGGCCACGTTCCAGAGCTGGACGGTGCGGTCGGTCTGCGGGGTCGCCAGTGTCCGCCCGTCCGGGGTGAAGGCCAGCGCGGCGGCGAAGCGGGTGTGCAGGGGGACGGCCGGGCCGTGCGCGACCGGGCGGGACGGGTCGCTGACGTCCCACAGCTGCAGCGCGCCGACCCCCGTCAGCACCGCGAGCGTCTGGCCGTCGGGGGAGAACACCATCTTGCGCACGTCCGCCTTGCCCGGCCTGCCCGGCTTGAACGGCTTGCCGAGGGCGGTGGGCCTGCCGGGCCGCCGCACGTCCCACAGCCGCACCCGGTCGTCGCGCGCGGCGGTGGCGAGCACGCCCCCGTCGGGGCGGAACGCCCCGATGCGGCCGATCATGTCCGACGTCGGTATCGACCACAGCCGGGCCTTGCTGTCGCCGTTGCCGGTGGCGAGCGTACGGCCGTCCGGGCTGAAGCCGAGGGCGTACATCTCTCCGCTGCCGCCCGAGAGGGGCTCGCCGACCTGGGACGGGTGCGCCGCATCGCTGACGTTCCACAGACTCGCCGTGCTGTCCGCGCTGGCGGCCGCGAGCATGGTCCCCGCGGGGTTGAACTGCACCGACCAGATGGGTCCGGCGTGGCCGGTGAGCGGCGCGCCGAGCGCCTCCGCGTGGCGCGGGTCGCCCGTGTCCCAGAGCCGGATGGTGTCGTCAGAGCCGCCGCTGGCGAGCGTGCGGCCGTCGGGGCTGAACGCCACGGAGTGCACCGTGCTCGTATGCCCGGTCAGGGGCTTGCCGAGTGGCTCCGGGTGCCGGGTGTCCGCCCCGCCCCAGAGCCTGACCGTGCCGTCGTCGCCACCGGCGGCGAGGGTCCGCCCGTCGGGGCCGAACGCCACGGAGCGCACGGCGGCGCTGTGCCCGGCCAGGGCGACGACGGCCTTCGGCCGTTCCGGGTCCCGTACGTTCCACAGACGTACGGTGTGGTCGTCGTTGGCGGTGGCCAGGGTGTGCCCGTCGGGGCTGAAGGCGACGAGGTAGATGGCGCCGCCGCGGCCGGTCAGGGGCTTGCCGATCAGGCGTGGACGGCGCGGGTCCCTGATGTCCCACAACCGGATCGTGCCGTCGTCGGAGGCGCTGGCCAGGGTGGTGCCGTCGGGGCTGAAGACCGCGCTGCTGACCCAGCTCCGGTGACCGGTGAGCGGCTTGCCGAGCGGCCTGGGCCGCGAGGGGTCCCGCACGTCCCACAGACGGATGGTGCGGTCGTAGCTCGCGGTGGCGAGGAGGTGTCCGTCGGGGCTGAACGAGGTGAGGTACACGGCTCCGGAGTGGCCGAGGAGCGGGGTGGCCAGCGGGGCGTTGACGATCGCGAGCAGCCGGTTCCGGGTGGCCTCGTCGTCCGGGCGCATCTTGTGCGCGACGAGGTCGAGCTGCGCGGACAGCGACGGATCGGTGCTCTTGGCCCGGTCGGCCTCGGCGACCACCTGCTGGAACACGGCGTCGTCCCGCTGCCGCCAGGCGACCACCGCCGAGACGACGGCCACCATCGCCAGGACGACGAGGGCCGCCACCGCACACCGGGCGATCCAGACCGTACGCCTGCGCAGCCTCGCCGACGCGGCGAGGAACTCCACGGCGGACCGGGTCAGGAAGGCGTCCCCGGCGGACTTCGCCCAGACGCGGGCCTGTTCGAGCCGGGAGCCCCGGTAGAGCAGCGCCGTGTCGCGGTCGGTCTCCTCCCAGGCCTTGCCGTCCTCCTCGATGCGCTGGCGCAGCAGGTGGTCGTTCCTGTCCTCGTCGATCCAGTCCCGCAGCCGCGGCCAGGCGTGCAGCAGCGCCTCGTGCGTGATCTCCACGGTCTCGGCGTCGAGCGTCACCAGACGGGCGCGCACCAGCGCTTCGAGCGACTCCTCCGTCTTGCCGGGGTCCGTCGACTCCTCGGCCAGCTGACGCCGGGTGCCCCTCCTGCGGGTGGCCTGGGTGTCCTCGCCGAGCCGGACGAGACGGAGCAGCAGCAGCCGTGCGGCCGTACGGGCCGCGGGATCGAGCCCGGACCAGGCGCGTTCGGCGGTCGCCGCCACCGCGCCCTGGATGCCGCCCGCCGCGCGGTACCCGGCGAGCGTCAGCCGCCCGGTCTTGCGCCGCTGCCAGGTGGCGAGGAGGGCATGGGAGAGGAGCGGCAGCACCCCCGCGTCGTGCGCGCCGCGCGGGCTGTCGGTGCTCACCTCCCGGACGATCAGCTCCGCCAGGCCCGGTTCGAGTTCGAGGCCCACGGCCTTGGCCGGGCCGGTCACCGCGTCGCGCAGCTCCGTCGCGGTCAGCGGCCCGAGCACCATGTGGCGGTGCTGGAGCGCGTCGGCGAGTTCGGAGTAGCGCAGGCACTCCTCGTAGAAGTCGGCGCGTATGCCGAGGACCACGAGTGCGGGAGCGGGGTCGCCGTCCTCGGCGGGGGAGCACGCGGCGTGCAGGAGCCGGATGAAGGCGCGCCGGTCCGCCTCGTAGGAGCAGAGGGTGAACAGTTCCTCGAACTGGTCCACGATGACGACGGGGCGGCCCGCGGACGGTGTCTCCCGCCGCGCCCACGCCGTGACGGACTCGCGCACCGCCCGCGCGAACTCCGGGGCGCCGGACTCCATCGCCGCCGCCGTCCTCGACGCGGCGACGGCGTCCGCCAGCTCGGGGATGTGCCGGGCCAGCTCCGCGAGCGGATCGCTGCCCGGTACGAGCTGGGAGACCTGGCCCGCCGGTGCCTCCTCGTCGCTCAGCGCCCCGTTCTGCAGCTCGGGCACCAGACCGGCGTTCAGGAGGGAGGACTTACCGGCCCCGGAGGCGCCGACGAGCATGACGAGGCCGCCCGTCTTCTCCGCCGCGTGCAGCTGGTCGATGAGGGCGTCCGTACTCCGCCGCCGGCCGAAGAACCACCGGGCGTCCTGCCTGCGGTAGGAGGCCAGACCCCGGTACGGGCAGACGGCGGGGGCGTCCGGCGCCTCGCCCGGCGGCTGCTTCTCGTCCTCGGGGGGCGCCGCGGCACGGCCGCTCACCGGGTCGGCCACCGCGCGCTCCCACAGGCGCTGCCACTGGGCCATGTCGTACAGACCGGCGGAGACCGGCGCGGGCCGCTCGCGCCGTGCCTCGGGGATCAGGACCTGGAGGACCGCGGAGAGGGCGGCGAACTGGGCGGGCACGTTCTTCGCCCGCCGCCAGTCGCTGATCCGCTGCGCGGAGACGCGCACGGGCCGCCCTCGTTCGTCGACCCGCTGCAGCCGGACGACCGCCTCCGCTACCCGCTGGAGAGGCGGATTTCCGGCCTCCTTGTACAGCAGAGCGAGGCGTTCCGCGAAGGCTGTACGTGCCCCTGAATCGGGACTCAAAGCCTCCACCCCTTACCCATCACCCTGCTCGACCATCCGGACCGGAAAACTCACTTTATACGGCTGACCTGCGGTTAAGGGGTCCGGATGACACCGGAACCTGCCCGTCGGCAGCCGTAAATGGCAGGATCGTTTCGCAGTAGCGGACCAACCGCGAAGCGTCAGGGCAGGCCACCGGCCTGGCGCTCGGAAAGGTGAGGCGCGACGCTGCGGATTCCCGGTCGGTTTCCGCCGAAGTTGCCGGGTGGCGGCGACGATCTTGCCGCGTGAGCCTCATAGATCTGCATAACCGGTCATACCTGGATCACTCCCTCGGTGATCGCAGATCTGGTCCCACTTCGATCCGCGCCGCCCGCCGACGCGACGCGGATCGACTCCGTCCGCGTCGTTCGGCACCGGTCCGCACAGGGGAGGGACCGGCGCCGAAACGACGCGGCGCGGGCGCGTCGCGTCGCCCGACGCCGGACGCACACGAACGGGCCGCCCCTCAGCTATACGTACACACACGAGCCGGACCCGCCAGCCGCGCATACGCACCCACACGAAACAGGTCCGCCGACCACTCTTGCGAGCGGTCGGCGGACCTGGTGTTCCAGCTGTCGGGGTGGCGGGATTTGAACCCACGACCTCTTCGTCCCGAATGAGGGTCGGTCATGATCCATACCTGCGGATCTTGTAAACGAGCAGGTCAGAGGATTGTTCTGAGATGGTGCGGCGAGGTCGCGGTTGGTCTCCGGGGGAAGATCATCTCCCGGAATTCTCCCAGCGCCGGACGTACGCCTGGGGCGTCGCATCCGAGCCGCAACTGCAAGGCGCATTGCGGAAGCAAGTTCGCGCGATCCGCTGCAGGGTCCTGTGTGCGTTGGTCGGAGCGATTAGACCTGGGTCTTGCGCCACGGTGCGGTGGGGTCCGCCAGAGTGTCGAGAATCAACTCGCACCAGGTGACGGCAGCGTTGACTGTCAGGCGGGCATGTCGCACTCCAAGGCCAGACGGCGCGCTTGCCTGACCATGACCGCTGCCGAAACCCTGGTTGCGTAGCTCGGCGACTCCGACCGCGATGTTCACCGACCCCGAAAGGATCTTTTTCACGGCTTTGCTGCCATCAGGTCCGTCGGGTGCCGAGCCGGCGTCGAGCTTCAGCGCCTTCTGGACCGTGCTGATGAGCGCGGGGAGCGCTGCGTTCTTGTCGACCTCGATGTTCAGCTCGCCAAGGGCGGTCTTCGCGGTCGCCTCAATGAGCTGCTTTGCCGCGCCGATGGCCCCGTGAGGATCCGTGGTCAGGTCCCTCCGAATGCGCTCTAGCTCGATCGTGATGCCCGAGGCGTCGCTCAGAGTGCTCAGATCACGGACGAGCACCGGCGGGTTGGACCAGGAGATCCTTCCCTCCTTGTCGAGCGCGAAGCCGTCCCGCTCCAGGCGCACCCTTATGTCGGCCAACCACTTCGGCGTCCCTTGATCGTCCGGGTTCCGGTAGGCGCGGATGAAGTCCTCGAAGACCAGGAGCACGCGCCGCACCTGGTTCGGATCAGACCAGTCCACACCCTCCGCATAGAGCATGAACTCGGTCCGTCGCTGGCCCGAGTCCTGGTACTTCAGCTCATCCGGAGGAATGGGTGCGAACCCGTGGTCCTCCCACAAGGAGGCCACGATCCGAATGGTCAGGTCCGTGGCCAGAGAGCGGAAGGCGTTGCGGGTCGCGGGGCTCACCAGCTCCCGCCTTGCGGTGACGGTCATGGTCTGACGATAGGAGCAGATGTCGACGGCCGTCACGGTCTTTTCACAGCGCGACATCTGGTCCAGACTCGATGGTCACCCCAGTCAGCCGTCATGCGGTGGCAGTGCGCCCTGGTGCGGGCGCGGCCGTCTTCGGGGATCCTTCCCCAACAGGACAGGACAGGACAGGGCGGGCATAAGTTGGCAGCTGGTGACCGTCGGTGGGGGCTGGTGTGGCAAGTCGGGATCTGCGAGTGCTGTTCAGTACGAACGCCCGCACGCTTGGGGCCGCGTTGCAAGGAGGGTGCTCCAACGCCGAGCAGCGATGTGTGCCCTGGCGGAATCCGGATCACGCTGAGGGAGACGTCTGCGGACTCAAGCCCGTTCAGGTTCTGGGGAGAAGCACCGCAAGATAGGTGCCGTGGAAGACGAAAGCACCCCCTCCATCAAGCTTGTCACGATGGACCGCGCGGCATCGTGCACCATCTTCACCCGCTCGGATGGGAAGGAGGCCCGGTTCCCCTTGGACCCCTCCCCGTTCGAGGACACGAGCGTGATAGCCAGACTGGCCTTCAGTCCAGCCTTGGCAGCCCTCCTCGCTACCACCCTGAGCGGCGATCAGGTTCTTTTCGAAATGCCACTGGCGGGGGCTGCTGATCAGTTGGCGGGACGGCTCGTCGTCTACCTCGACCAGAACCAGTGGAGCTTGCTGAGCAACGCTTCCCACAGTGCGCCGACGAGCAGCGAGGCGGATCGAGCCGCTGCGCTGAGACTCAGGGAGTGGGTGGACCAGCGCCGGATCGTCTTGCCTGCTTCTGCCGGTCATTACTACGAGACCGGCAAACGGTTCAGCACCGATAAGCGCTACGACCTCGGGTTGACGATCCTGCAGTACAGCCGGGGCTGGCAGATGCGTGATCCGCTACAGGTCCGGCGAAACGAGATTCACGATGCCTTTTGCCACCGACTTGATCGGCCCGACAACAGGCGTAATGCCCCGGTCTTCACTCTCGACTCGGATGCTCTTCACTCCCCTACCCGCAGTGCTGGCGCTGGTGCTGAGACGTCGTCTATGTTCCAGAACCACTTTGTGTTCCAGCCCGAGGCGCTAGTCGCTGCCTCTGGCTCCATCGATGCCATGCTCGACACCCAGAGGGTCGGGGAGGGGCCGGACACCGGGTGGACCGCGGTAAGCCAGCGGTTCAGTGACTGGCTGGATGAGCTTGATCAGGACTCACAACAGAAGCGCAGGGCCATTGACATCCATCTCGTGACAGATCTGCAGCGGGAACTGGCCGAGGAGGCAGCTGCGGCCGATGTCTCGAAGGAACTGTTCCGGCGCTGGGGCTTCAAGGGCTGGGTGCGGGCCATTGGTGAGTCTCCGGCCGTCGGCCTCTTCCGGGAGATGCTTCAGAGTCGGCACCTCAACAAGGGCACGAGGTGGCGCCCTAATGACCTGACAGACATGATCTACCTGTCCTGCGCGGCCGGATACGCGGACTTCGTCGTCTGTGAGAAGCACATGCGCGATCCGTTGCAGCACGGCCTCAAGCGCATGGGACGTTCGACGCCCGTCTACCGCCGGCTTGCTGATGCCGTAGCGGACATCGAAAAGGCCCTGGAAGCAAGAACCGTCCGTGCCAACCCCACGGAATAGGGCTGTACGCTCCTTTGCCCCGGCGTTCACTTGGCGCCACAGTTCGCACGTTCCGCCTCTGCTGACCTGGTGTAAAGCCCACGTCGTTGTGGGACCTCAGGAGCGCTCGTAGGCCCACGCCTGACCAGTCTGGCGGTACTCCTCGACCGGGATCGGGGCGACCCCGTCCTTCATGCGGGCCGTGTAGAGCAGGCCGTCGAGGTGGTCGATCTCGTGGTGGATGAGGCGGGCGAGGCCGCGCTCGTAGACGGTGGTGACGGTCTCGCCAGTGAGGGTCGTGGTCTCGACGGTGATCGTCAACGGTCGCGGCACGAGACCGCGTACGTCGAAGAAGCTGAGGCAGCCCTCGTAGTGTTCGTCGGTCTCCTCGGAGCGGGCGGTGATCTTCGGGTTGAGGAGGATGACGGCGGGGGCGTTCGCAGGGGGTTGTACGACGGCTGCGGCTCGGCCGATGCCGATCTGCGGGGCGGCGATGCCCATGCCCTTGGCGAAGGGGTGGACCTGGCCGATGCGGTCCAGGGCGGCGAACAGTTCGTCGGTGATGCGCTCGGCTTCGTCGCGCTCGGCGGGCAGGCTGAAGGCGCGGGCCGTTTCGTCCAGGATGCCGGCGCCGCGCTGGACTACTCCGAGATCGCGCATGCGCTGGCTGGGCCGTACGTCGGTCACCTGAACTCCCCTTGACTCATGTCCTGTTCGGGCCTGGCCCGGAATCGCCACTCCAGACGGTACCGAGCGTGCAGGGCGGGTGTCGCCGTGATCCAGGTGAACTGCCTCAGTTCGCCCGCGTCGCTGCGGATGGGCGGGGTGCGCAGCGGGGACGCCTCGGCAGTCATGGAGGTCTCGGTTCCCCAGACGACCGGATCCAGGTGTGCGGGGAAGGCGAGTTGGACTTCGAGCTGTTCGGTGGGAAGGCGGACGGCACGCTGGAACCAGTTGCCCCACTTGTCGTCCCCGACGGTGTACGCGTACTCGATCCACACGGATTCGCCGGGGTAGAGCGGGAAGCGCCCACGTTCGTTGTCGAACAGCAGCCAGACTTCTTTGAAGGCGTCGCGGTCGTGCTTGGCCTGCCAACGCATCGTCTCGCCGCGACAGGTCGCCGTGAGGTCGAGTTCGTCCCAGGTCAGCGGATGAGCCCGGTAGTGGATGTTGGAGCGTTCTGGATCTCCGGGGTAGCGGTCGACGGAGATACGGATCAGGTAGCGCGTGATCGGCTCGGTCCCGGTGTTGCGCAGCAGTCTGCGCATGGTGAGGCGGTAGGCGCTGCCGTCGTACTGGAGCAGGGCGGCGTCGTGCTCGACGACAAGAGCGGAACCGGTGGCGTACGGCTGCTCGGTCCTGGAGGAGGTCGGCGGCGGCACAGCTGGACGGTTGGTTGCGCGAACGCGGGCTTGCTCGTAGTCGCCCCACCGCCGCCAGATCGCCTTTCCGGCGTTCAGCGCCTCGTCGGCGAGGCGGGCGAACTCCTCGCTGGGCTTGTGGCGGCCTGATTCCACGTGACTGACGTAGGAAGGGTCGAAGCCCATGGCCCGTGCGAGGGCGCGCTTGGACATGCCGCGTACTTCCCGCCACCTGGCTACCTCGGCCGCGAAGCCCTCGGCCGCCTGCTCGACGGTGATC
Organism: Streptomyces flavofungini; assembly: GCF_041028215.1. Classification (GTDB taxonomy): domain Bacteria; phylum Actinomycetota; class Actinomycetes; order Streptomycetales; family Streptomycetaceae; genus Streptomyces; species Streptomyces flavofungini_B. Next base: position 11,918 of record NZ_JASKYR010000020.1, on the reverse strand, counting down.
TCCTCGCTGTGCGCGTCCATCGAAGCCCCGCCCCGCGTCACTTGTTGGTGAGCATGAATGAACCGTGAGTGATCCAAGTTCATCATCCCGTCACGGTGCCCGTCACCGCTTTCCTTCCCTCAGCGGCCCGGATCGACCCGTCCGGGCAGATGAGGGAGGCGACATCTCATGCGTGTGCTGTACCTGCTCAATATCTCCAACCCTGACCGTCTGTCGGCGGATTCGGGGTGGATCTTCGCCGACTTGCTGGCGCCGGCCTTGGTGGACGCCGGCGCCGAGGTGACCGTCGCGGCCCCGGCCGCGGCCGGTGACTCCCGCTGCGGCTTCCGGCAGACAAAGACGCCCGGGACGAAGTACCGGGCCCGCTTCTCGAACGATGTCGACGAGCTCGTCACGTTGATCCGGTCGGAGCGGCCGGACGTGGTGGTGGCCAACCAGATCGAGGAGGCGCCCGCGATCCGTACCGCGCTGCTGGAGGCCGGAGTTGACGCCCTGCTCGCCGGGTACTGCCACTACCTCCCTTTCTCCTTCAACAGCGGTGGCCAGCTGCTGCTCGACCCGTCCCTGAACGACGCGGGGCTCGGCCGGCCGGTGCAGCTGGCGTTCGCCGCCGGTCTGGCCGCCTGCGACCGCGTGATGGTGCACTCCTCCACGGCCGCCTCCTGGGTCTCGGCTGCCGCCACCCGTATGACCGTGGATCTGGGCGACCGGCTTCGCGTGGTGCCGGCCCCGCGGGACGAGCGACTGGTGCGCGACCCCGCCGCTACCAGCTCCGACCTCAGACCGGACAGCAAGATCGGTATCTACAACCACCGGCTCTACGCGCACTACGGCACCGACAAGTTCGTCCGTATGGCGCGCGACCTGACGGAGTCCGGCAAGGTGCGACTGAGGGTGATGGACCTCTTCGGGGACCGCCGGGCCGAGCGCAAAGGGCTGGACGACAGCCCGGAGCGGATGCGAGACCAACTGGCCGCTCTCCCGCACGTCCAGGTCGTCTCCGACCGCGGCGACCGCACCCGCTACAAGCACCTGTTGGCCATCGCCCGCTTCGGCATCGCCCCGTTCCGGCACGGCTGCCCCTGGTCGATGAGCGTGATCGACTGCCAGGGCATGAGCCTGCCGGTCATCGCGCCCAAGCTGGGCTGGCTCGCCGAGCACATCGACCCCGAGCTGTGCTTCACCACGCCCGAAGAGGCACTAGCCCTGGCCGAACGCCTCGTCACGGATGACGAGTTCCACGCCCTGCACGCCAAGCGCGCGTACGCCTCCACTCACGACTTCACGCCCGCGCTCATCGCCGCCCGGTACCTGGAGGCGATCTCGTGACCGGATTCGACGCGGTCTTCCTGTCCTACGACGAGCCGATGGCCGACTCCCTGCACTCCCGACTCCAGCGGACACTCGGCGGCACGGTCAAACGCCTGCACGGGGTGCACGGCATGCGCCGGGCCTACCGGCTGTGCGCTGAGGTCGTCGACCACGAGCAGTTCTTCCTCGCCGACGGTGACTTCGCCATCAACACTGACTTCGACCCGTCCGCGGTCGAACCGCTCGACGAAGGCGTCTCGATGCGGGTCTGGCAGGCGGTCAATCCCGTCAACGGCCTGATCTACGGCTACGGCGGGCTGAAACTGATCCGCCGCAGCGCACTGCGCGACATGGGCGCGGCCGTGGACGTTCTCGCAGCTCTGCCCGGCCGCATCGAGTTCGCCCGTCAGAACGCTGGGACCACACGGTTCAACCAAAGCCCTCTGCACGCTTGGAAGGCGGGCTTCCGTGAGTGCGCCATGCTGGCCCGCGGCAGCGAGTACGGGATGGCCGACGACGAGGCCCGTCAGCGGATGAAGGCGTGGACGTGCAGCCGCACCGGCGAGTTCGCCGACTTTGCCGCCGTCGGGGCGAGCGAGGGGATCGAGTTCGCCCGGGAGGCGGCCCGCGACTCGCAACAGTTCGACCACCTCAACGACCCCGCGTGGCTGCGAGAGCGCTTCACCGCTGCGCACGGGGACCAGGTGATTTCGGGATGAGTGAGCCACTCGTACTCATCGAGCCGTACGCCCATCGAATGGGCGGGCATCACCAGCGCACCCTGATCGCTCTCGCCCGTGCCCGTCCCGGGAGCGTGGTGATCGCTCCAAACGGGATTGCGGCCGATGGGGAGACGTCCTTGCGGGAGACGGGAGCCCGCATGCTCGCCGGTCCGCACGGGGCCACGGCGGGTACGCTCCTGGCCTTATCCAGATTGGCGACTCGCGTTTCCGCTGTCGGCCAGTGGGCCTTCCGACCCCGCAGGTGGCCTCGCCGGCTTCGGCGGCTACCGCACCAGATCACCCTCCTCGCTCGCTGCCTCGCCGAAGCGTCCGCCCTGCGCATCGCCCGACAGCAGGTGCCCGGTGTTGACGCGGTGGTGATCCTCACGGCGAGCGAGGCTCTGCACGGGCTGGCGACGCTCCTGGGCGGCCAGCCGCACCTGCGGTTCGTGCACGAGCAGGTCACCACCGAGGACCTCCCGGTGCGAGTGCTCGGCCGGCTCGCTCGCCGAGGTGAGCAACGGACGATCGCGGTGTGCCCGACACAGGCTGTGGGCCGTCAGCTCTCTCTATCGTTTCCTGACCTGCCCGCGGTCATCAGTCCGTTCGCCGTGGATGACGGTCAGCGCCTCACCGACGTGGAGCGCGACGGCGGCCGGGTGGCCTTCGGCATCCCGGCAGCGGAGGCGGTGGTGTGCCTGGTCGGCGGCTGGTGGCCGTACAAGGACATCGACACGGTCGACAAGGCTCTGCCCCAGCTCAAGGAGCCCTTGCATCTGGTGGTTGTCGGCACCCCGCTCGACGAGGCGGTTCTGGGGCGCTGGCGCAGCTTGCCGGGTCTGCGCGTTCACACGGTGCCCGGCCCTGTCAGTGAGGTAGTTCTGCGTCTTGTGTACGCGGCCGCCGATGTCGCCCTCGCCACCCGCATCCCCGGCACGGGCAAGGAATCGGGCCTGGTCATGGATGCCGCACGCCTCGGGGTCCCCCTGCTCATCTCGAACCACGATCCCGCGCTCACCACCCGCCTGGACGGGCTGCCCTGGGCCCGGACCTTCCCCGCCGGCGAACCTGCCGCCCTCACGGACGCACTGCACACGATCATCCGTATGCCGCCCGTCCGGCCGGGCCCCGAGGCACCGGAACAAGTCGGGATGCGCTCCGCCGCGGAGCAGGCCGACTTCCTCACCCGCACCTTCGCCTCCCTGGAAAACGCGGAGCCCCGACCGAGGAGCGCCGAATGCTGACCGCACCACCCGCACTGATCGCCGTCATCGGCCCCATCGAGCCACTGCTCCTCACCGCCTGGGTCCGGCACTACCAGCAACTGGGCGTTGAGCGGTTCCTGCTCGCCTTCCACTTCCCTGAGCACGTCTCTCCCGTACTGCGACATGACCTCCAGGCCACCGCCCGTGGATGCGGCATCGTTCCCATCGGGACCAGCGTCGGACCGTGGCACGAGCACACCAACACCCGGCTCAGAGACGCACTACGGCACCGCGCCGGGCCCGGCTGGCACCTGCTCGCCGATGCCGACGAGTTCCAGCAGTACCCGGCTGCGCTCACCGACGTCATGGCCCGAGCCGACGCCGCCGGCCACCGCGCCGTCGGCGGCCTCATGCTCGACCGAGTCGCGGCCAGCGGACGCTTTACTGGCTGGCGCCCCGACGGCGGTCTCGATCGCGCGTATCCCCTCGGCGGCCATCTCACACACCGCCTCCTGATGGGAGACCCCCGCAAGGTCGTTCTCGCCCGCCACGACGTCGCCGTGGCATCAGGCAACCACCGAGCTCCGGATCATCGGCCCGACCCGGAACACCTCTGCGCTGTCCACCACTTCAAATGGCGCGCCGGTGTCCTGGATGATCTGCGCCGTCGGGTCCAGCACTTCTCGTCCGGTGTCTGGCAGGAACACACTCCGGCTGTCCGCGACGAGGCCAGCCGCCTCCTGGCCCACGTCGGACGCCACGGCGGTGCCATCAACGTGAGTGACCCCCGGTTCGCTTTCCGGCAGGTGACCTTGAACAGGATGCCGACGAGCTGGACCACGGAGGCCCACGGCATCTTCACCTCCTGGCGACCGCCACACGCGACCACCCAAGGCGGTTAGAAACAATGCCCGCTGACACACACTCGCCACAGAAGGGAAGCCTTGTGCCCCTCGCCGTTCTCCTGACCGGGCTGACCGGCTCCGGGAAAACTACCGTCGCCCAAGCTCTCGCGGCGCACGGCTTCACCCGGCTCTCCGTCGACGAGGAGGTCCACCGCCTGCATGGCCGCTACGGCGTGGACTACCCCGAACACACCTACTTCGAGCGCGAACGCCCCGTCGTCGAGGCGATCCGGGCCCGCTTCACCAAGGAACTGCAGGCCGGCAACGACGTCGTCCTCGATCACGGGCTTTGGCGCCGCGACGAGCGCGATACCTGGCGAGACTCCGCCCGCCGAGCCGGAGGCCATCCGCGGGTCGTCTACCTCCCCGCCGACCGCGACGTGCTGCTCCAGCGCCTGGCCGAACGCAACCAGCGTGAGGACGCCAACGCCCTCACCGTCACCCCCGAAGCCCTCGACGACTTCCTCGCCCGATTCGATCCACCCGCTGAAGACGAAGACGTCGTCGTCTACGACGGGGATCCGGAGCGACTGGCGACGACGCTGATGGCCGACCGGTCGAGTCGAGGCAACTGACTTCCGCCGGGATTCGACCTGCGTCCTTGTTGCACCTGACAGCGTGACCGTTGACGCGAGCCGTGTAGTCGTACGTGCCCCGTGGCCGCACTGGACATAGAAGGACACCGCCGCCCGGCCATCCGCGAGCTGGTGGCCGACATGGCCGCGCTCGACCCCCGCCGTACGCTGCCTGAACTGCAGCGCTTCAGCCGCCAACTGGGAGTCTCCGCATGAGCGATCAGCCAGATCAGCAGACCGAGCCGAGCCAGAAGAAGCCCTTCCTGTACGTGGTTGTGTGCGCGTCCGGGATCGCCGGCGACGTGGGCAAGTTGATCACCGCGGCCCAGGAGGCGGACTGGGACGTCGGGGTCGTCGCCACCCCGCAGGGCCTCGGTTTCATAGACGCCGAGGCGGTTGAGGCACAGACCGGCTACCCGATCCGCTCAGCCTGGCGGATGCCCGGTGACCCGCGTCCGCTGCCTCCTTCCGATGCCATCGCGGTGGCGCCAGCGACCTTCAACACGATCAACAAGTGGGCGGCAGGGATCTCGGACACCTTGGCGCTGGGCATTCTGTGCGAGGCGCACGGCATGGGCATCCCCATCGCGGTCATGCCCTACCTGAACCGGGCCCAGGCCGCCCACCCCGCGTACGCACGCAGCCTCGACGTGCTGCGCGAGATGGGCGTCCTGATCGGCTCGTACGAGCCCCACCAGCCGAAAGCCGGCGGAGGGACCGACCGCTACCGCTGGGAGGAAGCGCTGGAACTGCTCACTCCCGAGTTGTCCCCACGGGCCTGATCAGCGTCGCTGTGTCCGTTACGCCTTTCAGAAGGTGTACGGGGTGAACGGGAGAGCCGGTTCGATCACGAGGCTGAGGATGCGGTCGAGTTCGGCCCTGTCCTCGCTGGTCATCAGCTCGACCGCATTACCGAGGGTCTTCTCGGTGAGCTGTTCCATGAACGGGGCGAGGAAGCTCTGGAGGGTGTCGGGGCTGTCCTCCTTAGTGCGCAGGTACTCCATGTAGCGCTGGTGCTGTGCGCCGAACTCCTCAAATTCTTCCTTGGTGGCGGAGAGAGCTGTTGCCTGCTCTGCCTTGGTGAACGGGCGTCCGGAGCGGTCGCCCCAGGTCTTGGTGTCTGACCGGAGCTTGAAGTCAGCGCGGCACAGGAGGGCGACGATGTGCGGTCGGATTTCGAGCGAGGACACGCAGGGGTTCCTTTCGGAGTTCGGGGTTGAGGCCCAAATACTCCGGACAATCGCCGGTTTGGGTAACCGGCGATCGTCGGCTATGTTGCGTGCTCCTTGGTCAGCGTCGGCGCGATGGCGACCGTGGTTGAAGGGGTGCGACGGGCGTCGAGCGGATTGAGCGGGTCGAGCCGACGTAGCCCTGTGCGGCACTGCGAGCCCTTGCCGCCTGGGCCCGAGGGCTGGGGGCGTGACGCTCGCCCAGACGCCGGACACGCCAGGTCAGTGCACGTGCGGGGCTGCGGGCGTCATCCAAGGTGCGCTGGTCAAGCGCCTGGTCGAGAAGCGCGCCTGCGTTGTGCCCGGCGGCCTCTGCTTCGGCGAGCACGGCTGTGAGCGCGTCCCAAGCGGAGTCGCCCAGGATGCGCTCGGCGTGATCGGGGGCCGCCAGCCGTAGGTGGCGGGCGAAGCGCTGCTGCATCTGGAGGCTGGGGGCGCGTTGCCCGAGGCCCGCCACGACCGGCTCAGCGGCCTGTGCGTACGCGAGCTCCAGATGGACAAGGGCTCGCTCGGCCGCTGCTTCCTGTTGTGCGTGCTGGTGCGTGCGGTGCCAATGCATCGCGAACGCCACCGCCGTGAGCACGGCGTCCAGGAGCATCGTGAACCCGGCTCCGTCACCGTCCGCGGGCTTCTCGCGCCAGATTGCTTGAACGCTGCGGCGCAGGACGCGGGTGCTGTCCAGGTCGGCCGCGACGCGGGAGCGGGTGGCGCGCTCGAAGGCAAATGCCGCTTGTTCCAGCTCGGCCCTGACTGCGGCCGGTGCGGTGACCGACAGGATGTCCAGTGTTGCGCCGAGCGCGACCAGCTGGCCCTGGGCGGTCGGGTCGTCGCTGTAGATCAGGTGGTGGGGAACGCGTTCGGTGGCGGCTGTCGCCTGTCGCCACGGATCGGCCGGTGGGGCCGTCATCACGGGCTCGGGGCTGGTGGTGGCGAGGCTTTTGCGGATCTTGGGAAGGGACAGGTCGGGGGCGAGGGTGGACCCCGAGTAGAAGACCGGCTCACCCTTGTCGTTCGTGTCGTCGGGTAGGGCGAAGTTGCAGCCGAGTGCGTCGCCGGAGGGGCCGAGCTTGAGGCGCACGGTCACGCCCGTCGCCTCCAGCAGGGCGAAGAACTCGGCCTCGTCGGCTGCGGCGGCAACCGCGCGGCGCACTCGCAGACGGAGGACATCACGAGTGGCGGCGTCCTGTCCCAGGCGCTTGGCCTTGAAGTGCTCCTTGCTGGTGGGGCGCTTGGCGCCGGTGCCGTCGCCCTGCTTCAGCCGCCTGAGCCCGTAGTCGACCTCGATCTTGCGGGCCGCGCGTTGGACGGCACGCTGGTCGTAGCCGCGCTCGGGGCGCCGGCCGTCCTGCCGTACGAGGGTGGCGGCGATGTGGATGTGGTCGTCGGCGTGACGGACGGCGACCCAGCGGCAGGCTTCCTCGTCTCCGTCGGGGGCGATGCCGGCGGCGGCCACGATCCGGCGGGCGATGTCTGCCCATTGGGCGTCGGTGAGGATCGGGTCCTCGGGCGACGCTCGGACGGGGCAGTGCCACACCGTGTCCTTGGGCGCCTTGTCGCCCAGCATCTTCACGGGCTGGTCGAGTTGCGCGACGAGCTGGGCCATCACTTCTTTGGGGTCGCGATGGGGGCTGCGGCCGGGGTCGGGAGCGAAACCGTTCCAGGAGGCCACGAGGTGCGGGTCGGTGTGCTCGTTCGCCCGGCCTTTGCCGAAGAGGTAGCCGATCGTGCGGCGCGTGGCTGCTGGGCCCGAGCTGAGGATGATCTTGGGTATCACCTGATCACCGCCCCTCAGCGACCTGAGCGATGACGGTGTCCAGCTCGGCGACCGACACATCGACGCGGTCTAGGAGATGCTGGACGGTGGCCGGGTGAGGCCAGGCGCCGTCCTTGTGGAGGTGCCAGGTGAGCTGGTTGAGGTTGTTGCCGATCTGGCCGAGCTTGCCGTTGGCAGCCATGAGTGCCTTGATCATGGCGCGGTAGTCGGCGACGGCTGCGGTGGGGTCATCGGAGCGGGCAGCGGCGAGCGAGCACTCGGCCACATAGCCCCCAGGTGCCATGCCGCTCAGGGCAGCAGCGTGCTTTACGAGGGCGAACTCGTCGTCGTTGTAACGCGGATGGAAGCGGCGCTCGCGGAGCTGCTTGTCGCGTAGGCGGCGGCGCTGAACGGGTTTCTGCGGCGTGCTCGGCGAGGACTGGCTGGCCCCCATCTCGGTCGGCACCCCCGGGCCGGCCGACTCCGGTGCCGCCTCGGCGCCGGACGCCTCCGCCCCCTGTGGGGCGGAGGCCGGGTAAGGACTCCTTACCCGACAACTTGCTGCGCTGTTCAGGCCGGTGATCACCCCCTGCTGGGTGGTGGTGAGTTCGTGGTGCGGGTCGTGCATGGGGGGCTTCTCCGTGGAGTGTTGGGGGTGAGTGCTCGCTGTATGTGGGGCACGGTGCCCCCCTCGTGCTTGTCGGCATGGGGGGCAGCAGGCGTGCGCTGGATCAGGCGGTGGTGGAGGGGACTGCGGCGGCTTCCTTCTGCTGCTGGACGTTGGCTTCGTCGTGCGTGGCGAGACGCTGGCCCCCGAAGCCAACGTCCGCGACAGGCTCGGGCCGACTGGCGCGCTCGGCCCGCAGTTGGTCGCGCACGGCGCCGGCGCGCGTCTGGGCGATCCGCAGTTCGCTGCGCAGCCGCTTGGCGGTCAACTGGCCGTCGCTCCAGTCGGCGGTCAGGCGGCGGCCTTCAGCGAGCACTTCGGCGTCGGTGCGCTGGCGGTTTGTGGTCGACTCAGCGTTGGTGAGACGCCTACCGGCCGCCTCGCGCGAGGCAGCTTCGGTCGACTTCGCCATGGTGGTCGACCGGAGCGGTCGGGCAGTGAGGGCCGACTCGTCGGCTCCGGTCGATCCGGTCATGTGTGCCTCGTCGACCTTCACAAAGGTCGACTCGGGCGGCTCCTCGGGGACCGGTTCGGCTCGGTCGGCCATCGACGGTGCGGCCTGCTCACTAGCGCGCTGGCCAGCGGATTCCTCCCGTTGCCGGGTAACCGACTGGGCCGAGTCGGCAGACTCGTGCTTGTGGTGCAGCACCTTTGCCACGAGATCCGAGCCGAAGTAGATCGACCCGACTGGGAGTGACGTGGCCAGCAGTACGAGGGCCCAGTTCGCAGGGTCCCAGTTGGTGAGTCGACCCAGCCGGGTCGACTCGGTGTGCAGAGTCGGTATGAGGCCGTGGACGTAGTTCAGCAGGAGGCTGGCGATGGTGTAGGCCGCGAGTACCCGTAGCGCGAATGTCCGGTCGGGGCCGGTCAGCACGAGTGTGGCGATGAGCGCGAGGGCCATGAGCCCGTCGACCACGATCGGGTAGAGCAGGGCGGCGGTGGGATCGGCGCCGATGGCGCGGGCCACATCGGACAGCGCGTTCCACGAGACCCGGAAGGCCATGAGGACGACGGCAATCAGGCCGAGGACGAGGGTGGCGCGTGCGCCCGCCCGACGGCCATTTCCAGGATCGGCAGCGGGGCGATGCTGATGCGAATCAGTTCGGCTGAGCAGGGCGGTGATGTGTGCAAGCAAGCGGGGTGCTCCAGGTGGGCTTGGGGTGGCGGTCTCGGCGCAGAGGTGGGCAGGGCGTGGCCGCCGTGAGGTGTGGGGACTCGTACCACTCGTCGCGTGCCTGGTCAGCACAGGTACGAGTGGCGTGGTGATGTCGAGACGACTCGTTGCGGGCTGTTCACTCGTCCCCGCGCTGACCTGCGCGGGGACGAGTGATGCGAGTGGAGTCGAGTCAGGCTGCGGTGCCGGGCAGCGGACCGTCGGCTGACGAGGTGGGCGCGTCTGCAGCCTTGGGCTCGGGGCAGTAGCGCGCCCAGGTGTCGAGGAATTGGTTGCGCGCGAAGCCCTTGGCCTGGGTGCCGTCGGGGAAGCGGCGGTTGGCCGAGCCGATGCCGTACGGCTTGAGCAGTAGTTGCAGGCCGCGTGGGGTCAGCCCGTTGGCGCCGTACTCTGCCCACGGTGCTTCCCTGTCCGCGTTCAGGGACTCCAGCAGGTGCTTCGTGCTCAGCACCGCAGGGTCGCCGACGGCGGCGAAGGCGCGGCGGATACCGACCAGGAGGCGGGTACGCAGGCCGCCCTCCTCGTCCTGGCCGGCCTCGTAGTCGGTCATGGCCCGACAGGCGGCGCGAGCCAGGACCGGCCAGTCGCCTCCGGCGAGGTCGGCGACGATGATCTGCGGCTCCCACGTGTCCGCTGCGCGGTCCTCGACCGGCATCGGCGGCTCCATCTCCATCGCCTGCGCGTACAGCGGCTGGAGCCAGGCGTGGAGACGGTCGCGGATCGCGTTCAGGGCGGGGGTATCCCGGCCGGTGCGGAAGGACGCCACCTTCTCGCCCGCGGCTCGGCGGCGCATCCGGATGACCACCGCACGGTCCATGATCGTGTCCGGCAGGTCGCCGATCCCGGCGAGCGCGGCCATGGCGAAGGTGGGGAACTCCTGCACCTGATGCTCAGGCCCGGACACCCGCAGCGTCGGTCGGCCGCGCTGGTGTCCGGCGTTGATGAGGCCGCGGACCTCCTCGTTCTTCTCCGCGGCCTTGGTGGTGCTGAACATGGTGTCGGCCTCGTCGACCAGGAGGGTTGGTGGGTCGTCCCCGTCGATCGACCGGAAGATCGCCGCCGCGCTGGCGTTGACCGTGATCAGCCGGTTGTGCACGGTCTCGGTGACCACGTCCAGCAGGCGGGACTTCCCACACCGCTTCTCCGGCGCGACGATCGCCAGACGCGGCGCGTGCTGCCACGCACGCTGCAGATGCGTCGCCGCGACCCACAAGGCCACCGCTGTGACGGCCTCCTCGCTCGGCATCGCCACGTACCGCTTCAGCTGTGCCCGAAGGTCGTCCAGGATCTGCACCCCCTCGGATAGCGGCGTAAGCGAGGCGGTGTCGTCGGGGTCCTCTTCTGTTGGAGGCGCAGCAGCGCCGGACGGCTGGCCGGGGACGGCGACTGGGGGCCACGACGTGCCGGAGTCGTCCGGAAGGAATGGCGTATTCGGCTGGGCATCGGTCATACTGGGCATCAGCTCCTCTGCTTGCGGGCCATATGGGACGGCAATCCCGGTCTCCGCAGGTTGATCGCTAGGGATGGCGGTTGAGAGGTTTGCGCTTGAGCCCCCGGCATCCGCCGGGGGCTTCTTTCATGTGCCGTGCGGGTGTTCGGACTCCTGAGGTCGGTGGGGTGGGATGCCACCACTATGCCACACGTATTGCAGCCTGCAGAAGTGTTTTGCATCTCGCAGTAGCGATGCTACTGTTTAGGCTGCGCTGCAAACCGCAGTGCATCGCTACGAACGGAAGGAGGTGCCAGTGGCGGAGGAAGAACCGTCCGAGGGCGTCCTGCTCAGCGGCGAGGCGAACGTCGCAACCCGCATCCGGGTGGAGCGCGAGGCGCGCGGCTGGAGTACCAACGCCCTGTCCGACCGGCTCAACGAGGCCGGGTTCGAGATGAACCCGTCCGCGGTCTGGCGGATCGAAAACGGCAAGCGCCGCATCAACCTTGACGACGCCATTGGCTTCGCCGAGGTCCTCGGCATCGACCTGCGCAACCTCGTCGGACCACCGCAGCTGGCCGCCAAGGCCCGTGCCATGAAACTCATCGACGAGGTCGTGGACGCGTTCCGCGCCACCCAGAGAGCCAACATGGCCTTCACCGAGGCGCGCGACGCGCTCGACGCCTACCTGACCGAGCATCCCGATATCCGCGATGAAGCCGACCTCATGGTCCAGAGCGCCATCGCGGAGGAGGCCAGCAAGACCATGCTGAAGATGCACGGCCCGCCGCCCGGTGGCCGTGACGGTCACTCCACCAACGAGGCATAGCCTCCGGCATTCACTCCCGGCCTGGAGCCGCAAACCCCCAGGCCGGGCAGCTCACCCACATCCCTAGCGATCGACCGGCGGGTCGGCGTTGCCGCGCCCCATGCCCGCCAGAAGAGGAC
>NZ_JASKYR010000002.1:0-21580 GCF_041028215.1 Streptomyces flavofungini | reverse complement strand
CCCCGGGAGCCGGTGATGCCCCGCCCCCGCAAGACACGCCGCCGCGAGACGCTCCGGGTGCCGCGCAGTTCGGCGCCGCTGCCCGAATACGACCGCAGCACCCTCCCCGAGAGCCTGGGCCTGGCCACCAGGCGGCAGTTACGGGAGATGGGCCTCAGTCCCGGCGCCAACACCGGCCCGGTGGCGATCCTGCGCTGTGCGCTGTGTGCGACCCGGCCGCAGTGGTCCTGTCGCCACCCCACCCGCGGCTACCTGCTCCGCATCGACCTGGCCAAGCCCAAGCGCACCCCGACGCTCGCGCAAGAGCGGGCGTTGGACCGGGCGATGGCTGCTCGTCAAACCTGCGGGCAGTGCGAGAGGCGCTTCTACGTCTGCCTGTCGAAGCGGCTCGGGTGCTGCCTGGAATGCCACGACGGGACCCCGGCCCACCCCAGCAGCTACGCCCCGCCCGCGCCCGGCCACCTGCTGGCCGCCTGACTTCGCCCCGGGACAGCCGCTGTGCTTGGCGGCTTGACGGCTGCCCCGGGCCCCACCCAACCCGTACGAGACGAGAGAGGGAGGCCATCCGTATGGACTCCGTTCTGTACGTTCCGGCCCTCGATACGCAATGGACGCCGTGCCGGGCACCCAGGCACCGCCAGTGGGGGCGAGCTGCATGAGGCGTCATGGGATTTGACCATGGAAGCCGATACTCGGCACGCACGAGGAAGGGATCTACGGCCATTGTCAGAGGCGGCCGGTAAGGTACCTCCGCTCTCCAGCGGAGCCCGCCTATCGGGCGTAATAGGGGTAAGAATCCCAGACAAAAACCGCCATAATTTAGCCCGTTCAGTTGTGCAGGCTGTCACTCATGCGGTGTGACGTGCGGCACAGGGGCCTTGTGATTTCGTTCTCTATACCCCAATGAGCTGCGTTCTTACTGGTTCCTACAGGGCAACGCAGCAGATCAACATGCGATCCCCTGGTGCAAAACTGCCGACAGACAAGGCAAGATGGGGGCGTCGTCGCATGAGGGTGTGATCACCATCACAGTTGTCTGTGTTGGCTTGCCCTACGTGACGGTAACCGCATTCGGGCATAGAGAAGGCCCCGCCTGTCGCCCGCGAAGCTCTAGGCAGGGCCTCTTGTCAGCACACCGACTGCAGCGATGCCCCGACCTTTAGGTCGGGGCTTTTCGCTTTAGAAGGGCCAGTAGTCCTGCGCGATCTTGTAGATCGCGTAGACCGGCCCCAGCCAGCGGGCCGCCCGGTACGGACGGTCTCGCCTGCTGCAGCAGCGGCAGTGCCCCTCAGGCTTCTTCGCCATCGGGATCTACCCCTCTCTGGGCCCATGACCATCATGGACTCCCGGGAGGCGCACGAGGGGGTTCGGACCCCTGGGGCAGATTGATAGCGCGTACCCTACCCGGGTCCCAAGGGCCAACGGCGCACACCGGCTGTCGCCTGCGGCGACGTCTGCGAGGCACCGCGTGCCACGCCAGGTCCTGCTGCCTCCGATCGCCACCCCATATCAGTGGGTAATAATGCCGTTACCAGCAGCGATCTTTGATGGGGAGTCGGGAACGCGGTGCCAGCCTTCACAGGTTGAGAGGTGTAAATCACATGCGCGTGACGTGGCGGCCCACGCTCGCCACCCCTGCTCCCGACAACGGAGTTGAAACGTAAACAACCTGACGCTACGTCATTCTCCATCTGCCAGAAGTCACGAGCGAGCACGGTTCAACGAGTCGCGCACCAGTCGGAGTGTTCGTCTAGGCGTACCTGTAGGCCTCCGGCGGTGAGTGGTCGCACTTCACGTCGAACAGGGTCGGGTGTACTGCGGCTTCAAAATCTCGTGTGAACCGCCGTACGGCTCGCGTGCGCCTCGCCCCTTTGTCCTTGGCGTCGTTCAGGTCACCGCGCCGGATGCGGAGCGACGTTGGCACACTCAGGGGGGTCAACCACTCCCTCATGGTGCGGACATGGGCAAGGTAGTTCGGGACCTGCGACGGGGGGACCGGGGTGAGCCGACGAACTTCCTGGCCGTCGGCAGTGCGCCTGGGTTCGGAGCGGACGAACATCGGTACGCCGTCGCCCGTGACATTGAGCAGGCCGAACAACAGCCCTGGACGTCGCTCGGCCGACTTGGCAGCGCCGCCCAGCCGCTGCTCCTCAGCCCGATCCCACGCCTGCTCCCAGTCCTGCAGCGCCTTTCCACGGGCGCCGCAGGTCCGCGCGAGGGCGACGACGAAATCGCGGGTCGGCCTGCCGCCTTTCTGGCGGAAGAACCTTCCCACGGTGGCGTGAGCAAGAACGTTGCCACTGGCCGTCTCCAGCTCCGCGTACGGTCGGGCCCCGTCCTTCTGGTAGTGGTCGACGAGCGCCACATGCAGGTCAGCGAAGCTCCGGACGTAACGGGGATGGGGCGCGGGGTCCTCGCCGGACCGCACCGCCCGGTAGCGCGCTCGCTTCCACAGTCGTTCGGCCTCTCGCAGCGAGGCACCGCAGGCGGCAGCGTAACCCTGCACTACCTTCAGCTTTGGCATGTGCGCGCCCGAAGCGGCCCGGATCAAGGTCGAGGCGCTGCAACCAGATCGCGCGGCGAGCTGCTTATAGCTCAAACCTGCCTGGGTGCGCTGCGACCGAAGCCAGTTGACCAGCTTCCCCAGATCGCGGTCGCATGTGGTGACGGGATTCTCTCGGCGTCCCATGATCAGGCACCCGCTGGAGCGGCCTGCTTGGTAAGGCGGGCTCGTCGGACCAGCCGCAGGCCTGTGTCCGTGGCCTCTGCGAGGAGCACCAGTACGGACAGGCCCGGCATCCCCATCACGGCGAGGATCACGGCTAGGACGAGGACGACCACGATCACGGTCGCCTCGGGGGCGGTCAGCGGTTGGTTGTCGGATACCACGCATTCAGTGCGGGTGACGCGGGCCATGGCGTTGCCTTTCGTCGACTGTTTGGGCTCCCCAACGGACCTTCTTGCGCGAGCGATTGCCGTCGCCCACGCGGGTGGTCCCCTCGATGTTGGCCCACGCCAAGGCCCTCGTGAGCCAGTAGTGCCCTCCGTAAGGGCTATAGCACCATCCGCGTCTCAGCTGGGGCATGACGGACCCGGACCTTCACATCCCACAGCTCCGCAGGTGATGAGTGGTTGCGCCGGGTCGTTGCGCCACGGGCGTCCCAGTTGTGTTGAGGGCGCCGCCTACAGCCCCGATGCTGGCTGTGCGTGCACTTAAGATCACGCACCTGTCGTCTGTGGGCTCCCCCGCGACTTCGGGACCGCGGGTAAGCCACGTTGCCGCGAGGGCCCCCGCACCCAGTGTCGACCTGGTTGACACTCTGATGAAGTGGCGGTGTGTCAAGCCAACCGGCCTGACACACCACCACTTGCTCTGCCTGTCTCTCAGCGCCCAGGACTGATGTTCAGATCCGTCTGTGACGTGTACACACGCCGAGTCATCGTCACCGACATCCGCGTCGGCATCGACTGGCGGCGCCCCGCCCCATGAGGCATACAAGGGCTGACCGAGGACTCGCAGCGTCTGACCGTGACGTGCACCCGCGCCAAACTCATTGCGGCGGGCGTCCCCCTGACATCTGCACTTGAGTGACGGCTCCCACTGTGGGAGCCGCGCTGCAAGCGCAGCACTATTAACGTCGTTAACGGTCTGCGGCTTACGAGCAGACCCGCGATGTCAGTACCCGCGCCTATGGTCCGCGTATGGACTGGGGAGATGCACCAGGGTGGGCGGCTCTTGTGGTGGCGCTGCTCGCCGTCGAGATCAGCCGTCGTGCCCGCAAGGACGGCCACCGCAGCGCTCGCGCCGCCGAGCGCTCCGCTAGTGCAGCGGAGCAGACCCTGGCTGACCAACGTCAACAAGCAGCCGACGGTGACTTCGGCAATCAGGTTTCAACCGAGATCTCCGTCTCCGTCGTGTGGGCCGACCGCAGCGACCCCGTGCTGCTGCCGGTCTCCTGAGCGGCGGACGTCCACACCAAGGGCCCGTACCTCCCTGGGAGGTACGGGCCCGTCCGCGTTCGAAGAACGAGGTGCGTCAGGCAGTCGTGGTCTGCGTGCCGCGGCGCTCCTCGGCCAGTCCGGCGAGGAGCTCGACCAGCCGCAGGAACTGATCGTCTTCCATGCGCTCGCTGAGGAAGCGGGCGGCTTCGTCTGCGTTGTCGTACGGGAACCGGACGCCCCGGACGATGAGGGCGTGCGCTTCGGGCGCCTCGTCAGCGGCAGCGGGGGTATTAACGCCGTTAACGGTCTGCGGCTCCGGTCCCGCCGGAACCGACGTGGGTCCCGGGGTATTAACGCCGTTAACGGTCGGGGCGTCCGCTGGCGAGCGGGGAGAGCGACTTGTAGGGATTGTGCGCGAGCTCGGCGAGCTTGACGGCCGCCGGGGAACGCCGCCTGACCCGCGCCCCGATCCAGCACACCGCGCCCCCGCCCGCACAGCGTCGGCGGGGGCCGTTTCGTCCGCCGCCAGGAGGAACACGTGCCCATCCCCCGCCCGCGCCGCCGAAGTCGGTGATGCCCGCCACCGAGGCGGTGACGGGCATCGTGGGTTGGTCAACGCGCAAGGTCTACGGCTTCTTGAGCTTCTCCTGGACGGTGAAGACGAGCCCCGTGACGACCACGAACGACGTGCAGCCGGACCCGATTGAGGTGAGGGGCGAGCCGCCGAGACGGTCGACCACGAGATAGCCGACGAGAGCGGCGATCGTGCCGGTCATGACGGCCAGGGCGACCTTCAGGTACCGGATGCTGGTAGCCGCACGGTCGAGCGCCTGGGCGAGCGCCTGACTCTCGTCGCGGAGCTGGGTGAGGGTGGGGACAGCCATGTTGAACGGATTCCTTCAAGCAAGCGCAGCGCCTGGTCGTACGAGAAATGCCGCAGGGCGGCGGATGTTCCGGCTGCGTTTCCTGTAGGGAATGACGATGGCCGGGCCCGCATCGTGAGCGGGCCCGGCCATCATTTCCCCCGGACGTCATGACGACGTCAAATCCCGAAGTGCGTCAGCACAACCTCTCTGGTCAGGCGGACAGAACGAGCGTGGTGCTCAGGCACGGCTGACTCTCATTCGGCCACAAGGCGACCGTTGGGGACGCGAGAGGTGCTGTGCACCTTCGCCTTGCCCTTGCCGTGCCGGCGAGCGGCCGCCTGCTCCCACACGGGGGCAGAGCCGACCAGCAGGTTGTCGATGAAGCGGTACCACCTAACGAACATCACCGACAGCAGGGACAGCACGCCGGTGAAGTACTTCGCGATGCTCATGAGTTCTCTCTCCGTTCGCAGCGGGTTTCGAGCAGGAGATGCTGCGCTTGCCTGGCGCTAGCCCCCCTCCGAGGCCTGCGTGCCTGCCCGGTGTGAGGGATCACCGGTGGCGGCCCGCAGGCCAAGGAGGCGGTCTAGAGGTCGGAGACGCCCAGCTGCCGCATCACCGCCGGGGTGCGCAGCTTGCGGTTGGCGGCACGGATCGACTGACGGACGGCGCCGGGCCCGGCGGCACCGACCAAATCGGCGATCTGGCGGGAGTCGAGTCCGTAGTAGTGCTTCAGGATGTACACCTTGTGCTGGTGCGGCGTCAGCTCCGCCCGCAGCACCTTCTGGATCTTCTCGAACCCGATGCCGTGGTCGAAGTCGACCACGGAGCGCATCTGCTCGTTCGCCTCGATCTCCTCGCCCGCGAGCGCCTGCGCCTGACGACCCAAGCGGCGCAGCGTGTCGGTCGTCGTGTTCTTGCAGATCGTCGCCATGTACGCGTCCACGTTCTGGATCACCTCGCCGTCCGCCAGGCGCGAGTAGATCCGCAGCAGGCTCTCCTGCCATACGTCATCGGCGTGCTGGCGCGCGATGTTCTTCTCGATCAGCCGCTTGAAGTGCTTCTCCCGCCCCTTCAGATCTTCGATGACCGTGTCGATCGAGCGGTCGGACCCTCCGGGGCCTCCGAACGACAGCTTCATGTGCCGTACTCCTTCGCCGTTTTGCCAGTCCCCGCTCCAGGGCGCCCTGTGCGCCCGAGGCGCCCTCCGCCTGGTCTGTAGACCAGGACGCTCGGCAGGCGAAGGCCGTGAGCCCGCAGGACCGAACAAGTGGAAAGTGGTGAGAAGTGACCGAAGCTGCGCGCTTTCCCGCAGGCGTCGCTCGCTCGACCGAGCGAGAGGATCAGCCCCGCCGCACGTGTTCGCCGCCGGTCAGACCCGGCCTCCTGAAGGCCGGCGGGCGTTCTGCCCACCGCGCACCGCCCTCAAGACCGCCCTCTCCCCGTGGCATCCCCGGGAGACCGGCCGGTGCGCGGGCCCTCCGGCACGTCGCCAACTCACCGCCTGATCAGCCGAGGTGACGGGCAGATGATCCGCATCCGGGCTCGCACCGTCGACGGCGACCTACAGTTCCGCCCCGGGACAGCCGCTGCGCTTGGCGGCTTGACGGCTGCCCCGGGCCCATCCATCCCGTACGAGACGAGAAGGAGAACCCCAGTATGTCGACCCTTGCGCACGTGCCAGACCGGATCGGCCAACGCACCCTGTTACTGACCACCGCCGCCGTACCCCTGACCGGCTGGGCACTCCATGCAGCCGCGCTGCACAAGTAGCTCGCCGCCACCCGCCGCGACCCGCTCACCGGCCTGCTGCGACGCGACGCCTACACCGCCCGCGCCCGCCGCATCCTCGCCCGCCACCGCGACGCCACGACGCTGATGGTCGACGCCGACCACTTCAAGCAGATCAACGACCGACTCGGCCACGCGGCCGGGGACGCCGTCCTCGCCGCGTTCGGCGCCCGCCTCACCGCCTGGGCAGGCCCGGCCGCAGCCCTCGGACGGCTCGGCGGCGACGAGTTCGCCGTGCTCCTGGAGCTGCCCGCCGCCCACCGCGCACGCCGCCTGGAGCGGCTCATGCAGCTGCTCCACGCGCCCGTCGTCCTGGACAGCGGCTACACGGTCGAGGTCGCCGCCTCGGTCGGCGTCGCGGCGCCGGACGCCATCGGCAGCCGCGACCTGGCCGTGCTGCAACGGGCGGCCGACGCGGCGCTGTACGACGGCAAGCACTCCGGCCGCGCGGTCATCGCCACCAGCGCCCACACCACGGTGACGTCCGTCAACGGACGCCGGGCCGGACGCCCTGGCACGGGCCTATGGCGGCAAGCAGCATGAACAGCACCTCGCGCCCCGCCGACGAGTGACGTCGCCGGGGCGCGGTGCGAAGGCGGCGCCTCTGGACGGTGCTTCGGTGGTCCGAGCAACGCACAGGGCCCCGGCGCTGGATGCGCCGGGGCCCAAGGATGTGCTCATTGCCGCGCGTTGATCACCGCATGATGAGGGCCAGCAGGCTCGTCAGCGCGGTCGCCAGCGCCATCGAGATCGGCGCGAGGACAAGGAAGGGGCGGATGTTCCGGGACCACGTCGGGCGGCTGATCCGACGGCGGCCTACGGCCTTGCGCTCACGCTGCCGCATCTCGGATATCCGGATGCGGGTCACCGTGAAGTGCCACATCACCATGCGGTCCGCGTCCACTCCGCACCCTGCCAGGAAGATGTGCAGCAGCTCGGTGGTCGGCAGCGTGGTCCCGCTCAGCAGGTGCGTGAACGTGGTGTTGGAGATCCGGTAGAAGCTGGCGCTGCTCTTCTCCAGCTCTGTCAGGGACACCCCCTTGGAGCGGATCAGCTCGTTCATGAGCTCAAGCACGTCCTCGGCCGTCGTGCACAGCGCCAACGCGGTGTGCATGTAGTCCGAGGACCGCACCGAGGTGACCCGCTTGTCCTTCGCCTCGTACGCGCGGGCCTGCTGCACCAGGGCGAGCAGGCCGTCGGCGTGCAGCGGGGGCACGGTGCGCTCTGCGGAGCGCAGGCGCGGACGCGGGACCCGCGCCAGCAAGTGCCCGGTGCCATCCCCGGCGTCGCCGCCGGAGGCGGAGGTCACGGCCGTCTCCCGGGAGGAGTCCCGGCGCGCCTCCCGGTGAGCGCGTCGCCAGGACTCCATGTCGCCGGTGTAGCCGCAGCCCTTGACGAAGGCTTCGACAAGGTCCCAGGAGGGGACCGTCTTGCCCGAGGTGCTCTGCGAGACGGCCGCGGGCGAGTAACTGATCCGCTCGGCCAGCTCGCCGACCGTCAGGCCGCTGCTCGCGCGCAGGGCACGCATCTCCTCGGCCAGGGAGCGCTGCGAGAGCGGGATGTCGAGCGGCAGCTGCTTTTCAGGACGCCCCATGCTTGCCTCCCTCGCGGCGCGCGTCGCGCTCCTGCGCTCCGTCGTGCTCATCGCCCTGTCGCTGGCCGGGAATCTGCGAGATGGCCCCCGTGGAGGGGCTCGCCTGGCCCCGGGCGTCGGTCGGCGCCTCGGAGCCGTCCGCCTCGACGGCCTCGCCGCCCTCCACCACCGGTGTGGCGGGGGGCGGCGGGCTCGTCTCGTTCGAGGGACGGGCCGTGTCCCGACGGCCTTCGGCCCCGTTGAGGTTGTCGGACTCCCCGTTCTCGCGGGCCTGCTGAGCCGACGTCAGACGGAAGACCTGGTAGAGGAGGTTGCCTACCGCGCCGCTGACCACGGCGCCGACCTTGACCGAGTCCTCGATGTCCAGCCCGCAGTAGGCGGCCACGGCCCCGGCTGCGCTTCCGGCGCCAGCAGAGATCACGACGGCTATCGCCGCACGCTTATTGCGCTTCATGCTCATGAGTTTCCGTTCTGGGTCCGTGCCCGGCCCTTGCGGGCCGGGACACGTCTCCAACTTTTGGCGTGAGTGACTTTGACTGTTCGGGCGCGTGTCTGGAGGACCCGCTCCCGACTGCGCATGACTGGCTGTCAAGCGGCCCTGCTGCGGCCTTGATCCGAGTCTTAAGGGCTGCAACCCCTCGTCGTTCGTGTGCCGGTCTATGCATTCTGCCCTAGCTCAGGCGGCTGCGAGTTCCTGCTGCGCATGGTCGTGCCGAGGGCAGATGGTGCAGGCGGTGTCACCCCCACGTATTCGGTTGAAGACGCAAGTTGTGACGTATGTGAATGGGCTGCCGGAGCGGTCATATTTGATCTGATGTGATCAGTGGTGATCGCCTCCGGAATAGGGCGATACCACGCGGCGTTGAAGGTCACAGATGGCTGAACAACCCATTCGCCCCAGCCGGTGAACTACCACGGACCAGAACCCGTACTCATGGGAGCCACCAGGCCAAAGACAGGAATTACCTGGTCACGAGTTGTTCATGTAGTTTGAAGCGACCTACCATGTAGGCACGAATAACGGCATTACGACTACACAGACTCCCCGTGGAGAGACACCATGGGGACAAGGTCGACCCAGGTCGGCCCCGTCCAGGGCTCCAACTCGCTGGCGTGAGTGCATCCTTGGCTGAGCCCCCCGCTGCAACGGGGGGCCAGAGGCTTCCGCTCCGATCGAAGCGGCCATCGAAGCGCCCCCTTCACCAGGGGGCGCTTCGATGTGAACAATCCGGCCACCACTCCTGTCCGATGGGCAGGTGAATGTGACCGAGACCACGCAACATTCGTCGGTGTGTCGTCGACCTCGACCCCGGCCGTGCCTTCGAGACCCGCCTCTGCGGGCCGGACGCAGTCGACGGGCCCGTACCTCCCATAGGAGGTACGGGCCCGTTCGCGTTCGAAGAACGAGGTGCGTCAGGCAGTCGTGGTCTGCGTGCCGCGCCGCTGCTCGGCCAGTCCGGCGAGAAGCTCGACCAGCCGCAGGAACACATCGTCTTCTATGCGCTCGCTGAGGAAGCGGGCGGCTTCGTCTGCGTTGTCGTACGGGAATCGGACGCCCCGGACGATGACGGCTTGGGCTCCGGGCGTCTCGTCAGCGGCGGCGGGGGTATTAACGCCGTTAACGGTCGCGGCTCGGGCTCACTCGCGAGCAGACCCGCGATGTCAGCAGCCGTGTTATCTAGGGTCGAAAGGCTTTTGCGCAGCTCAGAGGCATGATCGACCGTGCAGGCAAGTGAGGCACGTGAACGGATCGGTCGAACGTTGCACAAGCCACGCTTGCCTGGGGCAGGACTGTCAGCGCTTGACGCGGTTGCGGATGGCGAGGACGGCGAGGCCCAGGAGGACGGGTTCGGTGACGCGGGAAGTCATCTCGATGTAGGTGCCGGCGGTGGTCAGGTCCTGACCGGAGGCTCGGAACACCACTGAGTTGAGGGTGACGTTCAGGGCTTTCTCGAAGCGCTTGCCGGTGAAGCGGTTGCCGGTGGGGTTCTGGGGATCGTCCTTGTCGATCTCGAAGGCGACCTTGCCCCCGGCGGCCGGGACGGTGCCGGTCGCAGTCTGCTTCGGGGTGTCCTTCGCGAGGCCGAAGGCCACCAGCAGGACGATGGTCAAGAGCATGGCCGTCCCGAGCCAGGCCAGGGCCCGGGAGGCGCGCAGGCCGTAGCCGGACAGCGCCCAGTAGGCAGTCAGTAATCCCTGTTCACTGCGGGGGATGTCGTCGGCGTGGCGGCGCATCTCCATCTCCCCGTAGTAGAAGTCCGCCGCCCCTGGCTCGTGCTTTCCGTCCTCGAAGGCCTTGCGCAGCGCCCGGTACACCGGAGCCAGTTGCAGCGGCCCTGCCCGCCCGGCACCGTGGGCCCAGCCCTGCACTGCCCCCGGCTGGCCGGCGCGCCAGTGGTGCTCCTCGGCCAGGACGCGCCGCGCGGTGAACCGCACGGGCGGCCAGCGCCGCCAGTGCACAGCGGGCGGAGCCGTGTTGAAAGTGCAGGCCCCCTCCAGACGGAGTTGGTCCAGGTGGACCGTGCCGGCGAACAGACATTCCCACAGATCCAGGTCGGCCAGAACCAGATGGGCCGCGTCCACCCCGCGCAGCGACACCACTCGCACCCCGGGGTCGTACCCGCTCGGAAAACGATCTTCAGCGAGCCGTAGGCCGTTGGTGAGCACGAACGAATCCGGCTCGGCAGCGATGGTGAGTGGGTACTCGAACACGGCATGAGCGAAGTCCACCGTGGCATAGCGCAGACGGATCTCCGCTGTCGATGACCAGCGGGTGCGACGGCACTCCAGACGGCACACAGCGAACGAGAGGTTCACCGGGCTGCCGAACGTGGCACCGGACAGTACAAGCCGCCCGGTACACACCAAAGGACCGAACTGGTCGGCCCCCTCGAAGGCCGCTGACTTGAAGCTGGCGTGGCCCTTGAAGGTCACCGACTCGAACCCGGCGCCGTGCTCAAAGGCCGCAGACTGGAACTCGGCGCCGTGATCGAAGGTCGCCGACTCGAACGCGGCGGCGCCCTTGAAGGCCGCCGACTTGAACCGGGCGGTGGCCTTGAAGGCCGCCCACGTGAACCAGGCGTGGCTCTCGAAGGTCGCCGAATCGAACCAGGCGTGGCTCTCGAAGGTCGCCGAATCGAACCCAGCGTCGCCCTCGAAGGTCGCCGACTCGAACCCGGCGGTGTCCTTGATGGTCACCCGCTGGAACTCGGCGTTGCCCTCGAAGATCGCCGACCCGAACACGGCGCGGTCCAAGGTCGCCGAATCGAACCAGGCGTCGCCCTTAAAGGTCGCCGAATCGAACCCGGAGACGCCCTCGAAGGCCGCCGACCCGAACACGGCGTCGTCCTCGAAGGTGGCTGACTTGAACAAGGCATTGCCCTTGAAGGTTGCCGACTCGAACCTGGCATGGCCCTTGAAGGCCGCCGAATCGAACCTGGTGTAGCCCTTGAAGGTCGCCGACTCGAACCTGGCGTGGCTCTCGAAGGTCGCCGAATCGAACCAGGCGTCGCCCTCGAAGGTCGCCGACCTGAACGATTCCTCGCCCTCGAAGGTCGCCGACCCGAACCGGGCACCGCCTAAGCGGGGGTGACCGGTTGCGGGCTCACGAAGGGCGTCGAGTAGGGCGTAGAGAAGGGAATAGGTGAAGGTGGTGCCCCGGTGGTCGATGTCGGCGCCGGGAGTCAGGCTGGCCAGATAGGCGTCACGGTCGGCGTCGGCTAGGTGGGCAAGACATACGGTGTAGCCGGGGACGTGGATGCCGCGGCAGCCGACAGGGTCGGCAGCAGGGGCTGCACCGTATGCGCAGTGCGGCCAGGCTGGCGGTTCGGATGTGCTCATGGTGGCGGCGCTCCACGGTGTCAGGTGCCCGTATGGACGCCCTGGGGACGAGAACGGTTCAGGCTCGACGATGACGGGCAGCGTCGGGGAGCATTACCCACGTTGCGAGCATCCCGTACGTGCCTGAACGACCGTAGATATCTGTCAGGCACGGTGCACTGAGGCGCACATGCCTCACACGCCTGTCGCCCGCTCAACACCTGAGATAACCCAAGCCGCCGCTCGTCTCGCTGTGTGCTGCGAGCAAGGACCTGCGGTCAGCGGATGCCCCGGGTGATCCTGCGGGGTGTGATTTCTAATCTGATACGCCGTCGGAAGCGGCGCGGTTTACGCCTATGGCCGGTCGGCCTGGTCCTGGCCGCCACCTTCGCCTTCGCAGTCCTGGTGGCTGCGGGAGTGTTCCTCGCCGGGTGGGACCTGCTCGGTGCTCAAGAGCTGAAGCCCGAGCGGCGGCTGGCTTCCACAACCCTGTTCGACCTGGTGAAGCTCTCCTTCGGAGTGGTGGCCGGGGCCGGAGCGCTGGTCGCCCTTGTAGTGGCCTACCGTCGTCAGCGAGTGGACGAGGACGGCGCGCTACGCGAAGCCACCCGGCTGCACACCGAACGCTTCACCACCGCCGTCTCCCAGCTCGGCCAGGAGTCCGCCGCAGTCCGCCTGGGAGGAGTACACGCGTTAGCCGGGCTCGCTGACGACGCCCCCACCCCTCTCCTGCGTCAGACGTGCATCGACGTGCTGTGCGCCTATCTGCGCCTGCCCTACACCGCCCAGGACGACCTCCCGGCAGACGATGTGGCCGCCCAACACGCCTACCTCGCCTTGCGCGAGGTGCGACACACCATCATCCGCCTTATCCGGGACCGCACCGTGATTGGCTCCGAGGACACACACGTCTCCTGGCAGGCCCACGACTTCGACTTCACCGGGGTCGTCTTTGACGGCGGCGACTTCACCGGCGTGGTGTTCACCGCCGGAGCCACGGCATCCTTCCGCGGCGCGCAGTTCTCCGGCGGTGAAGTCTCCTTCATCAAGGCGCAGTTCGTCGGGGGCACGGTCGACTTCAGCGGCGCGCAGTTCTCCGGTGGAAGAGTCTTTTTCGACTTGGCGCGGTTTGCTGAGGGCAGGGTCAGCTTCGCCATGGCGCAGTTCGCTGGGGGCATGGTCGACTTCAACGGGGCGCGGTTCACCGGGGGCATGGTCCGCTTCACTGGCGCGCTGCTCTCCGGCAGCAGGGTCTCCTTCGGCGGTGCCAAATTTTCCGGCAGCGTGGTCGTGTTCCACGGCACCGACTTAACTGACGGCAGAGTCGACTTCACCCGTGCGAGGTTCTCTGCGGGTGCAGTCGTCTTCTTTTTCACAGAGTTCGCTGAAGGCACAGTTGACTTTCAAAGCGCGGAGTTCTGCGGCGGCGCAGTCGACTTCAGTGACTCCGCAGGCCCCGCGCCAGCCCATCTGCTACCTGCGCCCGGGCAGCCCTTGCCAGACGGTCTGCATGGCTTGCCCGCGGCATGGATGTCGCAGGCACCCTGAATACCGCGCTGCCCCAACCCGAGCACGCCAGGAGCTACCTGGCGCGGCGTTAGAACGCAGGTTCTGAACGCTCCACATCCCTGCGGGACCTAGATAGACGTGGTCTGCGCGTCGCGGCGCTCCTTGGCCAGTCCGGCGAGGAGCTCGACCAGCCGCAAGAACTGATCGTCGTCCATGCGCTCGCTGAGGAAGCGGGCGGCTTCGTCTGCGTTGTCGTACGGGAACCGGACGCCCCGGACGATGACGGCTTGCGCTTCGGGCGCCTCGTCAGCGGCAGCGGGGGTATTAACGCCGTTAACGGTCTGCGGCTCCGCCGCTGCCGGGGCCGACGTGGGTCCCGGGGTATTAACGCCGTTAACGGTCAGGGCGTCCGCTGGCGTGCGGGGAGAGCGCGGCCGCGGCGTCCTAGCGGCACTGATGGCCTGCTCCGCTGCGTCGGCCTGTCGCTCCTTCGGCATGCGCCCGATCTTGCGCGCGGGCTCGACCTTGAGTTCCCCCGCTTCGACCTTCTCCTGCAACTCCGGCGTCAGCTCCAGCAGGGCCAGCCGTTGCGAGACCCACGCGGGAGTCTTCCCTAGCCGCTTGGCCACCTGCCCCTGCGAGCCGTGGACCTGCACCAGTTCCTGGATCGCCTTGGCCTGGTCCATGGGCGCCACATCCACGCGGTGGATGTTCGCGATCAGCGCCGACTCCAACAGGTCCGCAGCGCTCGACGCCAGTTGGTCGTTGACGTCGATCCGCAGTTCCTCCAGACCTGCCAGCTGCGCGGCAGCCAGACGCCGGTTGCCGTCGATGACGACGTAGGCGGCTTCGCCGATCTCCTCGTCCCGGCCCGGATGAGCGGACAGGAAGGCCGCACGCCGCGCCACGGTGACGGGCTGGATCTGCCCCCGTGCCCGCAGCGACTCAGCGCACTCCTCGATCTCGGACAGCTCATCACGCGGGTTGTAGGGGTTGTGCGCGAGCTCGGCGAGCTTGACGGCCGCCGGGGGCCGCCGCCCCTCACCGTTGAGGATCTGACTGCGCGTGCGCACTGCCCGGGAAGACGGCCTCGGGGCCTCCTCATCAATCGTGAACCCCTGCGTCACGCGCTCCGCACCCACCTTCTTGCTGACCTCCCTCATACCGCCAGCTCCTTCGCCAGGTCCCGCATCGCGTTAGCGTGCTCGCTGTCCGGCGCGTACTCCAGGAGCGGGATCTCCCCGTCGCTGGCTTCGCGCCCCTCCTTCAGATCCCCGATCACCGCGAGCACGGACGGGGAGGAGCTGCGCTCCCACTGTTCCCGGTTCTGGCTGACGAGCTTTCCGCGGCGACTGTCGTAGGCGTTGACGACCAGACCGAGGTAGTCGACCTTGATGCGGCCCTTTGCGCAGAGGTCGTCCATCTGCTTGGAGAGCAACTTGAACGCCCGGTGCGACGCCTTGTTGGCCCACACCGGCGTGATGACCCCGGAACGGTCAGCCAGTTCACCCTCGCGGCGCCGCACGTAGTACAGGGCCGTGTCCATGTTCAGGCCCAGGCTCGGCGGACCGTCAATGATGATGACGTCGTAGTCCGCTTCCACGGGCTCCAGGGCCCGCTCCAGGGCCGCCTCGCTGAAGGACACCTTGGACAGGGAGACATCCCGCAGGAACGCATCGTCTGAGGCGGGCAGAAGGTGAAGGCGTGCACCGAACCGGTCCTGGTCCAGGGCGACCAGAAGGTCGTGGATATCGCCCTTCGCCGTGCCCTCCATGTGCATCAGCAGGGTCTCCACGCCGTCCTCGTACATCAGCTCCTCAAAGCCGAGCTCGGAGGTGAGATGCCCCTGTGGGTCGTAGTCGACGAGCAGCACACGCTTGCCCGCCTCGGCGAGCGCCTGGGCGATGCCGCTGCTGATGAAGGTCTTGCCGACGCCGCCCTTCTGGTTGGCCACTATGACCCGCGTGACCGGCTGCGCCGTGAGAGGTGTCGTGGGAGAAGGGTGCGCCTCCAGCCACAGGGTGACGGCCTGGGCCAGGCCCTGAACGTACGTCACCCCGCGCTGGCCGCACTCGTCTTTGAACCGGTCGGGCTCACCCACCGGCAGGAAGGTCCCCCATGTCTTGGCCTTGTCCGTCGGGACCTCGGGCGGGTCAGGGACCTCGTACCAGGCTTTGATCGCATGCTCGGCTGCGTCCTGGATGTCCATGCCATGCTCAAACGCCCTGATCTTCAACAGGCGTCGAAGCTGCGGTGTGAGCGCGGTAATTAGCTTCTCACGGTCACCGCGCGGGCTCGGGATGCTCATGCGGGCAAACATTACTAGGTCGCGGCTGGGAGTGAGGCGCTCCCACGCGCGTGCCGTCGCGCGGTCAACACCAAGCTGAACGGAGCGTCTACGCGTCATGCCCGAGCAGCGGTACCTGCGCCACGTCGACGTCGGTGCGGATGCGGTGAGGGCGGACTGGGTGGCGCCATCGCCCGGCGGCGTCGCGGGCGATGTCGACGGCGACTTCCATGACCACGTCCGGTCGGACGAGATGGACGTCGAGGGTGCGCTTCGTGCCCCATCCGGCGCTGAAGGTCCAGCCGTTCCACGGATGCGCGCCCGACGGCGCGGTCAGGCGGCGGGCGAGCTGGTGGCCGATGGTTTGGGAGAGGGGGGTGCTGCGGCCGGTGTACTGCAACCGTCCGGCGGTGTCGTAGCGGCCGAGCAGGACGGTGCGGGGCTCGGTGAGTGTGCCGGTGACGGCGCCGATGAGGGCTTCGGTGGTGGCCCGCACCTTGTACTTCCGCCAGGACCGTGTCGGCCGGTAGGGCTCGTCCAGTCGCTTGAAGCACAGTCCCTCCACTCCGGCCGCCGTCCAGCCAAGCCACTGCTGGGCGAGGCCCGGATCGGTGGTGGAGGGGCACAGGGTGAACGGCGCCTGCAATCCGTGGTCGTGGAACAGCGCCTCCAGCGTCGCGCGTCGCCGTACGTAGGGCCAGCCGGTCAGGTCGGCGTTCTGGTGGAGGAGGTCGAAGGCGACGAAGTGCGCCGGCCACCGCCTTGCGGCCTGGCTGGCCGCGGGCTCGCGGCGGGAGGCGAGGCGTTGCTGCAGCCGGTCGAAGGCCAGACGGCCGCCCTCCCACACCACCAGCTCGCCGTCCAGGCCGGTCTCCGCGGGCAGTTGGGCGAGGGCGGCGGCGCGGATGTCGGGGAAGGAGGCGGTCATGTCCGTGCCCTGCTTCGAGCGCAGCAGCACCCGCCCGCCCTCATGGACGGCGAGCTGGGCGCGGAAGCCGTCCCACTTCGGCTCCGCCGCCCACCCGGCAGGCAGCGCGGGATCCTCGACACCGGCAGCCAGTA
Organism: Streptomyces flavofungini; assembly: GCF_041028215.1. Lineage (GTDB taxonomy): Bacteria > Actinomycetota > Actinomycetes > Streptomycetales > Streptomycetaceae > Streptomyces > Streptomyces flavofungini_B. Next base: position 4,710 of record NZ_JASKYR010000002.1, on the reverse strand, counting down.
TCGGCTCGGGCAGCGACCACGTCATGCCGCTATTCCTTCCACCCCGGCCACCGGTGCCCGGCCGGGCGGGAGGCGGCATCACTCCGCCGTGCGGCAGATGCCGGTTCAGTCCAGCAGACCGAGCGCGGTATCCGGACGGCAGTGCGTGCAGGCCGTCACCTGCTGCCGCAGGGCCTCCATCGCCTGCTCCCGGGACGCGGGGCGGCACCAAGGTGCTCGCCTCGTCTGCCGTGTCGTTTCACCAGTACGACTGATCCACCCGGGCGGGTGACGGGGCACTCGATCCCCTCAAATCGCCCTGGGCAGACGGCTATCACCGTGCCATGACCATCACCGTGCTGCGCGGCCTCCTCGCTTCCGCGCTCCTGGCCCTGCCCGCCGTCACGGCCGTGCCCGCCCAGGCGGCCCCGGCCGCTCCCGAGCCGCACCGGCTGCCGCTGGCGGAGGCCGTCAACACCCTCCCGCGTGCCGCGGAATCGCGTGCGGGCTATGAGCGCAGCAAGTTCAAGCACTGGATCGACGCCGACAAGGACCGGTGCAACACGCGCGCGGAGGTGCTGATCGAGGAATCGCGCACCCAGCCCGCCATCGAGGGCGCCTGCAAGGTGACCTCGGGGACGTGGTTTTCCTACTACGACGGGAAGACGCTCACCGATCCCAAGGGCCTGGACATCGACCACATGGTGCCTCTGGCGGAGTCCTGGGACTCCGGGGCCTCGCAGTGGAGCGCGGCCCGGCGCCAGGCCTACGCCAACGACCTGGACGCCGAGCGCAGCCTCATCGCGGTCACCGCGAAAAGCAACCGCTCCAAAGCCGACCAGGACCCCGCGCAGTGGCTGCCGCCGCTGGCGGATGCCTACTGCACCTACACCGCTGACTGGGTTGCGACCAAGCTCCGCTGGGGCCTGACCGCGGACAAGGCCGAGACGGCCGCGCTGCGCAAGCTGGCTGAAGGGTGCGGTCGGCAGGAAGTGGAGTACGTGCCGGTGCCCGAGGACGCCGCGAAGGCCTGACCTGCGGTGGTAAGTGCCGCTTCGCTCAGCCCTGCTCGCCGTGGCGTCCATGGTCTGTGCCCCTTGACCATGACCTGGTCAAGGGGTTGGTCAAGGGGGTAGCGCCTTGGAATCCACGGTTTGAGCTGTGGTGGTAAACGAGGGAGGGCGTCATGGTGTCGCCCTCGTCGGCTGGTGGGGTTCGTCAGCAGCAGCACGACCGGGCCGCACTCATCTTGAGAACGATCAAGGTTCCGAGCGTCCTCGGCGGGCTCGATCAGCGTCGCGGTTCCTTCCCTGCCCGTCACATCAGCCAGGGCGCTCTACGAGGCGCCGTACGAGACCTCCTACGAGACCTCCTGCGAGGCGCCCCACGAGGCGCCCCACGAGGCGCTTCATCGTTCGGCCGCGCTCCGCGCCCACCTGCGGGTTCAAGGGACTCAGCATGCCGACTACTTCCCATAGACCCCCGGAGGGGGAAGTCCAGACCCGTAAAAGCCGACGTCTGATGCGGCCTAGATGATCCAAGTTCCATGATCAGACAGGGTTGGCCGCAAGACGCCGCCCGGCGCCTTGGTATCAGTCGCGCCCTGCCGTCTCGCGGCTGGGTCGCGCTCTGGGTCGCATCGGCTGGTGCGGTACGCGAGCCGTCCGCAGGTGCGCTGACCTGGGAGACAAGGGGTGCGCGCGAAGCGTCTCGGCGCGCCGACTACTTACCTGGGAAGCCCCGCCCGCGGCGGCTTGCTCTCGCGCGGCTGCGCCCCGGCCCGGTGCCGTGGTGGCGCGCGGGAGGCCGTCCTCGACGGACGGCCAGGCCCTCCGCCCGCTCGGGACCAGCGCGGCCGGGCCGGGCAGGCGCCACCGGGCAGTTCACCGGCCTTCGACCGTGACGACCGCTGAAGTAGGCGCTGTGACGCAGGCCACGCTTGGTACGGGCCTTACGGCTCGTCGGCGTGCCGGAAGGCTGGCTGCATGCATCGTTGCCAGGTCATCGCCTGCCCAGCACCCGCCGTCTACACCACCCACCGCCGCCGGAAGGGTGCTCTCGCCTGGCAGATCCACACCTGCGCCCGTCACCGGCGTTTGGTCGACTGGTCGGTCCCGGGCAAGCCTGCGCCGTCTCGACGAGAGCGAGAGCCGTCTGCGGTGCGGGACGGTGCATGAACACCGGCCCGACGCCGAGATCATCGTCTCCCATCTCCTGGGCTGGATGGGCGCCTCCGGCACCCCGTCCGGCAGCCCGGAACCCGCCGCCGACGACTGGCGCACGCGCCTCGCCCATGCCTTCTACACCGTGACGGGCCAGGGCGAGCTCCTGGCGCTCGTTGACCGCGCCCTGGGCCTGGAGGCGAGCGACGTGGTCACCCTGCTCGCCTCCGCCGAGACTGCACACGCCTACACGCCAGTCCCGCGTACCGGGAGCCGTCGGTAGGCCGACCGGCCAGGCGCGGCGCTGTGTGCCGTTCTCCGGCGCTCTCCCGCCGCCGCGGCTCCCTACGCCGGGCTGCTTGCCGTTCCTGCTCGCCCCGCAGCCCGGCACAGCGTGGCCGGGCGGGTGCCGCCCGGCGGGTCATCGGCCGCTGACCGCGGCGATGGCGGCCAGGACGGCGGCGAGCGTGCTCACGGCCGCGGACCCGGTCGTGACGGCGGGACGGAGCGCGGGGTGACGGTGCACGTCATAGACGGCTCCGCCGACGATCACACGAGACGGCTTCGCGGGCCTTTCCGACGAACAGGCTTCCTGCGGCCGCGGCGTGCGGTGGAGCGTTTTGAACGACGGAATCGTTGCAACGTGCGGTCAGAGCCGGACCGGTTAGATGCTGCATCAAGGTGAGACCGTGCGCCGGCCGGAGAGGCTGTGCGCTGTGCGTCCCCAGACCCTGGGCGGGAAGTCTCGCCTGACCGGGCCGTGCTTTTACCGCACACGCCCGGGCAAGGGCCCTTCCCGCTGCACGCGGGAGGGGCCCGAGCCGCGGCGGCGGAGCCGGATCACTTACCGGTCGGCGCCGCCAGGCAGGCCCGGCACAGCGCTCGACCCACCGCGCGCCGTCCCGGACAGCAGCGGGGCGAGGGCGATGGAGCCTCTGGCGCTCGTTGCCGTACCCCTTGGCTGGTTCTGTATTAGGAGGCGAGACGCGTGACCTCAGTGATCCGGCAGACGATCTTGCCGGATGCCTGGGTGAAGCCCGTTACCGTATCCCGTGCGACCTGCTGCGCCGCCAGATTGTTGACGAAGGTGGCGCCCTCGGCGACACGCTCGCCCTTCGCGTCGAGGAATTCCACGTTGATCCAGTAGTCCGAGGTCTTCGAGCTGTGGTTGGTGATGCGCAGCGAAGCCTGCGGCAAGTTGCTTGATGAGGACACCGAGCAGCGAGCGATCTCCACATCCGCAGCAGCCCCTGACACCGTGGAAGCGGTCCGCTCATTCGCGGGGGGCCTCTTCGGCGGCTCGTCATCACCGCCTTGGCCTGCCAGCACACCGGCCAGGGCCACCACGACGACGAGCGCGACCAGACCCAGCCCTCCATACATCAGGCTCCGTGCAAGACGACGCCTTTTCTGCAGAGGCCGACGTCCCCAGGATGGTCCTGCGGACGGCCGACTCCCGTCCGGAGCAGACTGCTGTTGTTCTGGCATGAGGCCCCCAGGCGGCACGCGGGGCTGGTGCTTCCAGCATCCCTTCGCAGCGCACCTCCTGCACGTCGGCACGGCTGCAATGGCAGAGCCCGTCTCTGCATGCGGGCGTGACATTGCGGCGCGGCCGGGACGCCGCCGCCCAACTGCCGGTCTCGTGGGCTGCTGGCCGTCTCTTCGAGGTCGCGGCTGGGAGCCGGGCTCCGGACGCCTCAAGCTCGGCCGCTCCTGGTGTTCGGTGGTCTTGGTAAGGGTTGTCCCGGTGGTTGTCCCGTGAGGTGTTGTCCCGGGCTGTGACCTGGGCTGAGGGCGGGTTCCCCCATGGTTTCCGGGGACCCGGGACAATCGGGACCGGAGTCGTTCCGTCCTGAGCCGGGGGCCGGGCCGGGGTTGGCATGCGGTGAGGTTCGAGCACCCCGGCGTCCGGGCCGTCCACCCCGAGAACTGACCCGCCCCAGGTGGGTACCCCGGGTACCCACCTCGGGGCGGTGGTGTCAGGGCGTGGTGTCTGGTGATGACATCGGGGTGCGGTGGTGCCCCGGGACAGTGCACGTGCCGTCCATCCGCTCTCCGGTTTTCCGGCAGAGCCCTATCTGAAGCATCTTGGTTGATGCAGTCTGTCCCCGGAGTGTGGTTTCCTTTCGCCAAGGGCACATGCTGCATCAGGTCGTGATGCTGGTAGGGCGTGATTCCAGAGCTCATCCCGCGTGGTAAATGAAGCACGTTTGTGGGAGGCTTCCGGAGTGGCGGGATGCTCCGGTGGTTTACCACGGTGCTGGCGTCCTGCTCCTGGACGTGCTCCAGGCCCTCGCCCTCAGTGCCCTCGTTTCGTCTCTGAGCTGGCAAATATCCCGGCACCCCCTCTTACTGCTGCCCGGCGGAGCCGGTGGGCGGGAGCGGAGCGGACGCCCGCAATTCGCGCGGAGCGTGAATTGCATTCGCTTGGTGGTGGAGCGGAGCGGAGCCATGTCTTTCACGCGAAGCGGGAAAGGATGAACACGCGGAGCGGGTTCATCGGAAATACGCGAAGCGTGTTTCTGAATTCGCGAAGCGAATTCCGCTGTCATGGCGCGCAGCGCCATGA
>NZ_JASKYR010000199.1:0-11781 GCF_041028215.1 Streptomyces flavofungini | reverse complement strand
CCTCGGGGCCGCGTCGGGACAGCAGGACCAGGTGTTCGGCGCCCGCGCCCGCGAGCCAGCGCGCCACGTGGGCGCCCCGGCCGCCGGTGCCGCCGGTGACCAGCACCGTGCCGCGCGGCTCCCAGCCCGCGTCGGGCGCCGTCTCCGGTGCCGGGACCAGACGGCGGCCGAAGACCGCGGAGGCGCGGACGGCGACCTGGTCCTCACCGTCGTGACCGGCGAGGACGGCGGCGAACCTGCGGGCGGCCCGCTCGTCGAGAACATCGGGCAGGTCGACGAGACCGCCCCACCCTGCGGGGTGTTCGAGCGCGGCGACCCGGCCGAGGCCCCACACCGCCGCCTGCGCGGGGTCGGTGAGCGTCTCGGAGGCGGCCACGGTCACGGCGCCACGGGTCACGCACCACAGGGGCGCGGTGACACCGGCGTCCAGGAGCGCCTGGAACAGCACGGCGGACGAAAGGGCGGGGACCACGGACGAACCATCGGGGGCGCCGGATGCGTCGTCGGAGGGCGCGGCGGCCTCGCCGGAGTCGGCCAGGGCCAGCAGGGAGATCACACCCGTCAGGGCGGCGCCGTCGGCCGAGAGGCCGCGCAGCCGTGCGGCGAGCGCCTCCCGCCCGGCGGTGTCGGCGGCGTCGAGGGTGAGGCGTACGACGTCGGTGCCGACGGCGTCGAGCACGGCGGACGTCCACGGGTCATCGGCCCGCGAGGCCGGTACGACGGCCAGCCAGGTGCCGCACGGGACAGGCGTGGTGGCGGGCAGCGACAGCGGCTTCCACGTCTCGTGGTGGCGGCTGGAGTCGACCATCGCCTGGTCGCGCCGCCTGCGCCGCCAGGTGGACAGGGCGGGCAGCACGGCGCCCAGCACGTCGGTGTCCACGGCCAGGTCGGCGGCGAGGCTGGTCAGGTCCTCGCCCTCGACGGCCGTCCAGAACGCGCGGTCCAGCGGGTCGGCGGCCTCGCCCCCGCCCGCGGGGCGCCGGGTGTCGGGCCAGTAGCGGGCGCGCTGGAAGGCGTAGGTGGGCAGTTCCGTACGGCGGGCGCCGGTGCCGTCGAAGGCGCGGGCCCACGTGACCCGGACTCCTTCGACGTACAGCCGGGCCAGCCCGGTGAGCAGCGCGGCCTCTTCGTCGCGGTCCTTGCGCAGCGCGGGTGCGGTCACCGCTCCGGTGGCCGTGCCGGTGTCGAGGGTCTGCTGGGCGAGGGCGGTGAGGACACCGCCGGGGCCGATCTCCAGGAAGGCGTCGGCACCGGCATCGGCGAGCGCGCGCACGCCGTCGGCGAAACGGACGGTCCGGCGTACGTGGTCGACCCAGTACTCCGAGTTGGCGAGCTGCCCCGGCTCGGCGAGGGCGCCGGTGACGTTCGAGACGACCGGGATACGGGGCTCGGCGTACGAAAGGCCCTTCGCCACCTCGCGGAAGGCGTCGAGCATCGGCTCCATCAGCGCCGAGTGGAAGGCGTGACTGACCGCGAGCCGCTGCGTCTTGCGCCCTTCGAGCACGAACTCGGCCGACAGCGCGGTCACTTCCACGGCGGGCCCGGCGACGACGACGGAGTCGGGGCCGTTGACGGCGGCCAGGGACAGCTCCTCGGTGAGGCGAGGGGTGACCTCGTCCTCGGTGGCCTGGATCGCCGCCATCGCGCCCCCGGCGGGCAGCTCCTGCATGAGCCGGGCGCGGGCGGCGACCAGCGTGCAGGCGTCCTCAAGCGAGAACACCCCGGCCACATGCGCGGCCGCGATCTCACCGATGGAGTGCCCTGCCACGAACTCCGGGGCGATGCCCCACGAGGCGACCAGGCGGAACAGCGCCACCTCGAAGGCGAACAGCGCGGGCTGGGTGTACCCGGTGCTCTCCAGGAGAGCGGCCTCCTCGGTGCCCTCCGCCGCGAACATCACCTCACGCAGCGGGCGGTCTAGCTGCGGGTCGAGGAGGGAGAGGACCTCGTCGAGCGCCGCCGCGAACACCGGGAAGCGGGCGCACAGTTCGCGTCCCATCCCGGCCCGCTGCGAGCCCTGGCCGGAGAACAGCAGGGCGAGACGGCGCTCCACGGCGCGGCCACGGGCCACCTCCACCGCCGCTCCCGCGTCCTCGGCGGCGGCCAGCAGGACCGTGCGGTACTCGAAGGCGGAGCGCTCGGAGGCGAGCGTCAGGCCCACGTCCGCCGGGGTGGGGCCGGTGACGGAGGTGATCCGGGCGAGCTGCGCGTCCAGGGCCTCCTCGGACTTGGCGGAGACCGGCCACGGGACGACGGCGGGTACGGCCTCCGGCTCGGCGGCGCTCACCCGCTCATCGGACTCGGGGGCCTGCTCGATGATGGTGTGCGCGTTGGTGCCGCTGATGCCGAAGGACGACACGGCGGCCCGGCGCGGACGGCCGGTCTCCGGCCAGTCGGTGGTCTCGGTCAGCAGGCGTACGTCGCCCTCGCTCCAGTCGACGTGCGTGGACGGCTGGTCGATGTGCAGGGACCTGGGCAGGACGCCGTGCCGGATCGCCATGACCGTCTTGATGACCCCGGCGACACCGGCGGCGGCCTGGGCGTGCCCGATGTTGGACTTGATGGAGCCGAGCAGCAGCGGCCGGTCCTCGGGGCGGTCCTGGCCGTAGGTGGCGAGCAGTGCCTGCGCCTCGATCGGGTCGCCCAGGGTGGTGCCGGTGCCGTGCGCCTCGACGGCGTCGACATCGGCCGTGGTGAGCCCGGCGCTCGTCAGGGCCTGGCGGATGACGCGCTGCTGGGAGGGGCCGTTGGGGGCGGTGAGCCCGTTGGAGGCGCCGTCCTGGTTGACCGCCGAGCCGCGCAGCACCGCGAGGACCGGGTGGCCGTTGCGGCGCGCGTCGGAGAGCCGCTCCACGACCAGCATGCCGACACCCTCGGACCAGCCGGTGCCGTCTGCGGCGTCCGCGAAGGCCTTGCAGCGGCCGTCGGGGGCGAGGCCGCCCTGCCGGGTGAAGCCCGCGTAGCCCATGGCGGTCGACATCACGGTGACGCCACCCGCCAGGGCGAGATCGGCCTCGCCGGAGCGCAGCGCGTGCGCCGCCCAGTGCAGCGCCACCAGGGAGGACGAGCAGGCGGTGTCGATGGTGACCGCCGGGCCCTCCAGGCCGAACGTGTAGGACAGGCGCCCGGAGATGACGCTGGTGGCGAGGCCCGTGGGGGCGTGGCCCTCGGCGTCCTGCCGGGAGTTCATCACCAGGGTGGTGTAGTCCTGGCCGCTGGTGCCGACGAAGACGCCGGTACGGCTGCCGCGCACGGTGCCGGGGTCGATCCCGGCCCGCTCGAACGCCTCCCAGGTGGTTTCCAGGAGCAGCCGCTGCTGCGGGTCCATGGCCAGCGCCTCGCGCGGGGAGATCCCGAAGAACCCGGCGTCGAAGTCCGCCACGTCGTACAGGAAGCCGCCCTCGGAGGTGGCGCTGCGGCCGAGGCCGCCCTCGCCGCCCCGCTGGAGGGTCTCCAGGTCCCAGCCGCGGTCGGTCGGGAAGGCGGAGATGCCCTCGCCGCCGTCCAGGACCAGCTGCCACAGCTCCTCGGGGGAGCTGACGCCGCCGGGCATCCGGCAGGCCATGCCGACGATGACGACGGGGTCTTCGGCGAGGGCCGCGGAGACGGTGGCCGGGGCGGCCGCGCCGGTGGCCCGCTGCTCGTCGAGGAGGGCGGAGACCAGGTGCTCGGCGAGGACGGTGGGCGTGGGGTAGTCGAAGACCAGGGTCGCGGGGAGCCGCAGGCCGGTGGCCGTGGTCAGCCGGTTGCGCAGCTCCACGGCGGTGAGCGAGTCGAAGCCGAGGTCGTGGAAGTCGCGGTCGGCGTCGATCGCCTTGACCGAGGTGTGGCCGAGCACGGGGGCGGCCTCGGCGCGGACCAGGTTGACCGCGAAGCGCAGTCGCTCCTCCTCGCGCAGGTCGAGGAGCTGGCGGGTGACGGCCGCCGCGGTGCTCGCGCCGCCGACGGCGGTCGCGGCGGCGCGGCGGGTGCCGCGCACCAGGTTCCGCAGCAGCGGCGGCACCTCACCGGGCATGCGGCTGCTGCCGGAGGGGCCGAGCGGTACGAGGCAGGGCTCGTCGGACGCCGTGGCGGCATCCCACATCGCGAGGCCCTGCGCCACGGTGAGCGGGGGCGTGGCGGCCGCCATACGTCGCGTACCCGCGTCGGAGAGCGTGCTGGTCATGCCGACGGACTGCTCCCAGGCGCCCCAGGCAAGGGACAGGCCGGGCAGGCCCTCGCCTGCGCGCTGCTGGGCGAGGGCGTCCAGGAAGACGTTGGCGGCGGCGTAGTTGGCCTGCCCCGCGCTGCCCATCACACCCGACACGGAGGAGAACACCACGAACGCCGCGAGGTCGAGGCCACGCGTCAGCTCGTGCAGATGCCAGGCAGCGTCCACCTTCGGACGCAGCACAGCGGACAACCGCTCGGCGTCGAGCGAGGTGACCACGCCGTCGTCGAGGACACCCGCGGTGTGCACGACGGCAGTCAGCGGGTGCGCCTCCGGAACCGCCGCCAACAGGCCCTCCACCTGCGCACGATCCGTCACATCACAGGCGCGTACGTCGGCATCGGCACCCAGCGCCGCCAGCTCCTCACGGAAGGCGTCCACGCCCTCCGCCGCCGGACCACGCCGCGACACCAGCAACAGACGGCGCACACCGCGTGCCGTCACCAGATGACGGGCCAGCTCCCGGCCCAGACCACCCGTACCGCCCGTCACCAGCACCGTGCCCTCGGGACTCCACCGGGCAGGCATCCGCAGCACGATCTTGCCGACGTGCTTGGCCTGGCTCATGAACCGGAACGCCTCACGCGCCCGGCGCACATCCCACACCCGCACCGGCAGCGGACGCAACGCGCCCTCGCCGAAGAGGCCGACGAGCTCACCGAGCAGTTCGGCCGTCCGGTCCGGGCCCGCCTCTCCGAGGTCGAAGGCGCGGTAGCGGACGTCCCCGCCGATGTCGCGCGGGTCGCGGATGTCGGTCTTGCCCATCTCCAGGAACCGGCCACCCGGTGCGGTAAGCCGCAGCGAGGCATCGATGAAGTCGCCCGCGAGCGCGTTCAGTACGACGTCCATGCCACGGCCACCGGTGACCGCGCGGAACTTCTCCTCGAAGCCCAGATCACGCGAGGACGCGATGTGCTCGTCGTCCAGGCCCAGCTCACGCAGGGTCTCCCACTTGCCCTCGCTCGCCGTCGCGAACACCTCGGCACCCAGGTGCGTGGCCAGCTGGATCGCCGCCATGCCCACACCACCGGCACCCGCGTGGATCAGCACCCGCTCCCCCGCCGAGAGACCCGCGAGTTCGGTGAGTGCGTAGTGGGCGGTGAGGAAGACCAGCGGCACCGAGGCGGCGGCCTCGTCGCTCCAGCCCTCGGGCACGCGGGTGAGGAACCGCTCGTCGATGAGCGTGTCGGTGGCGAGGCCGCCGGGCACCATGCCCATCACGCGGTCGCCCACCGTCAGAGCGGTCGCCTCGGGGCCGACGGCGGTCACCACGCCGGTCGCCTCGGCGCCGAGGAGTCCGGCCTCGCCGGGGTACATGCCGAGCGCGTTCAGGACGTCACGGAAGTTCAGGCCCGCGGCCCGCACCTCGATCCGCACCTCGCGCCCCCGCGGCGCTTCGAGCACCTCGGGGCAGGCGCGCAGGGTCAGCGCGTCCAGGCTGCCCGGGGCGGTGCTGTCCAGGCGCCACGGGCCCTCGGCGGGCGGCAGCAGTCCGGGGCCCGCCACCGCGCGGTCGAGCCGGGCGACCAGCAGCGCGCCGTCCCGTACGGCGAACTGGGCGTCGCCGCCCGCGAGCGGCGCGGCGAGCTGCGGCAGGACGTCCTCGGCGCGCGCGTCCTCGTCCAGGTCGAGCAGGGCGAACCGGGTCGGGTTCTCGGACTGCGCGGCACGGACCAGGCCCCAGACGGCGGCGGCGGGCAGGTCCTCGACCCGGTCGCCGGGCCCGGCGCACAGGGCGCGTCGGGTGACGAACACCAGGCGGGAGGCGGCGAACCGCTCCTCGGTGAGCCACTCCTGCACCAGGCCGAGGGCGCGCGCGGTCAGCGTGTGGGTGGCGGCGGGCACGTCGTCGTCCCCGGCCCCGCCGCTGATGTCGGTGAAGAACGGTACGCAGACCAGGTCCTCTTCGCCGGTCAGTCCGGCCAGGACGGTCGCGGCGCCCTCCTCGCCCGGCGCGTCGACGGCGGCGCACCGGACGGCGGGCGCGGTCTCCCCGGTGTCCGGCGCCTCCGGTGCCGGGGCCCACTCCAGGCGGAGCAGCGAGTCGAGCTCCGTACGGCGGGTGGCGGCGGCCTGCGTCCCGGCGGGTACGCGCAGCACCAGCGACTCCGCCGAAAGGACGGGGGCGCCCTCGACGTCGACGGCGGCGATGGACACCGAGTCCTCGCCGGTACGGGCGACCCGGAAGCGGACCACGGAGGCGCCGCCCGCGTGCAGGGACACCCCGGCCCACAGGAACGGCAGCAGCTTGTGCTCGTCGTCGAGGCCCGCGAAGCCGACGGACTGGACGGCGGCGTCGAGCAGCGCCGGGTGCATGCCGTAGTAACCGGCGTCATCGGCCTGGGACGGCAGCGCCGCCTCGACGAAGGCCTCCTCGCCACGGGTCCAGACGGCGCGGATCGTACGGAAGACGGGGCCGTACTCGGTGCGGTCGTAGAAGCCTTCGAGGTCGACGGCGACGGCGCCCTTGGGCGGCCAGACCGAGGTGTCCAGGGTCAGGGCGGCGGAGCCGGTGGTGAGGACGCCGGAGGCGTGCTCGGTCCAGGTCTCCTCGGGGGCGTCGGCGGGCCGGGAGTACAGGCTGACCGTGCGGGAGCCGTTCTCGTCGGGGGCACCGGCCCACACCTGGACGACGACGGCGGCGTCCTCGGGCAGCAGGAGCGGCGTGGCGAGGGTGAACTCCTCGACCCGGTCGCAGCCGACCTCGTCCCCGGCGCGGACGGCCAGTTCGAGGAAGCCGGTGGCGGGGAAGAGCACCATGCCGCCGCCGACGGTGTGGTCGGCGAGCCAGGGGTGCGTGGTGAGGGAGAGCCGCCCGGTGAACAGGACGCCCTCCGACGCGGCGAGCGCGGTGGCGGCGCCGAGCAGCGGGTGCTCGGCGGGCCGCAGTCCGGCGCCGGTGACGTCACCGGTGTGCGTGGCGGGGCGCGGCCAGTAGCGCTCGTGGTGGAAGGCGTACGTCGGCAGGGCGACGCGGCGGGCACCGGTGCCCTCGAAGCAGGGGGCCCAGTCGATGTCCGTACCGGCCACGTGGAGCTGGGCCAGCGCGGTGAGCAGCGCGGTCTCCTCGTCGCGGTCCTTGCGCAGCGCGGGTACGGTCACCGCTCCGGTGCCAGTGTCGGTGCCGGTGTCGAGGCTCTGCTGGGCGAGGGCGGTGAGGACGCCGCCGGGGCCGACCTCCAGGAAGGCGTTGGCGCCCGCGTCGGCCAGGGCGCGCACACCGTCGGCGAAGCGGACGGTGCCCCGCACGTGCTCCACCCAGTACTCGGCGGTGGTCAGCTGCCCCGGCTCGGCGAGCGTGCCGGTGACGTTGGAGACGACCGGGATACGGGGTTCGCCGTACGTCAGGCCCTCGGCGACCTCGCGGAAGGCGTCGAGCATCGGCTCCATGAGCGCGGAGTGGAAGGCGTGGCTGACCGTGAGCCGCTGCGTCTTGCGGCCCTCGGCCACGTACGCGGCGGCCAGCGCGGTCACCGCGGCCTCGGGACCGGCCACGACCACGGACTGCGGGCCGTTGACCGCCGCGACGGACAGACCGTCGGTCAGACGGCCGACGACATCGGCCTCGGTCGCCTGGACGGCCACCATGGCCCCGCCCGCGGGCAGTTCCTGCATCAGCCGGGCGCGGGCGGCCACCAGCGTGCACGCGTCCGCGAGCGAGAACACCCCGGCCACATGCGCGGCGGCTATCTCGCCGATGGAGTGCCCCGCGACGAAGGCGGGAGTGACACCCAAGGACTCGACGAGACGGAACAGCGCCACCTCGACGGCGAACAGCGCGGGCTGGGTGTACCCGGTGGTGTCCAGGAGGACCGCCCCGTCGCTGCCCTCCTCCGCGAACAGCACCTCGCGCAGGGGGCATTCCAGGCGCGGGTCGAGCTGGGCGAGGATCTCGTCGAGCGCCGCCGCGAACACGGGGAAGCGTGCGTACAGCTCACGCCCCATCCCCGCGCGCTGGGAGCCCTGACCGGAGAACAGCACCGCCAGCGAGCGCTCGACGGCACGGCCACGGGCCACCTCCACCGGCTCCGGCGTGCCGTCGGCGGCGGCAAGCAGGACCGCGCGGTGGGCGAAGGAGGAACGGTCCGCCAGGGAGAGGCCCAGGTCCAGCGGGGCCGCGTCGAACGCGGTGATCCGCTCCAGTTGTCCGGGCAGGGCCTCCTCGGTGCGGGCGGAGACCGGCCACGGCACGACGGCCGGGGTGACGGCGGGCTCCTGCGGTGCCCGCTGCTCCCGCTCGGCGGTGACCGGCTCGGGCTGCTCCAGGATCACGTGGGCGTTGGTGCCGCTGAGGCCGAAGGAGGAGACTCCGGCCCGCCAGGGGCGCCCCGTCTCCGGCCAGGCGGTCTGCTCGCTGAGCAGGCGTACCGCCCCGGCCTCCCAGTCCACGTGCGTGGACGGCTGGTCGATGTGCAGGGACATGGGCAGGGTGCCGTGGCGCATGGCGAGCACCATCTTGATGACGCCCGCGACACCGGCGGCGGCCTGGGTGTGGCCGATGTTGGACTTGATGGAGCCGAGCAGCAGCGGCTGCTCCGGGTCGCGGTCCCTGCCGTAGGTGGCGAGGAGCGCCTGCGCCTCGATGGGGTCGCCCAGGGTGGTGCCGGTGCCGTGCGCCTCCACGGCGTCCACGTCGGTGGCGGAGAGCCCGGCACTGGCCAGGGCCTGGCGGATGACGCGCTGCTGGGAGGGGCCGTTGGGGGCGGTGAGTCCGTTGGAGGCGCCGTCCTGGTTGATGGCAGAGCCGCGCACGACGGCCAGGACCTCGTGGCCGTTGCGGCGGGCGTCGGAGAGCCGTTCGAGGACGAGCAGACCGACGCCCTCGGACCAGCCGGTGCCGTCGGCGGCATCGGCGAAGGCCTTGCACAGACCGTCGCCCGCGAGGCCGCCCTGCCGGGTGAACCCGGAGAAGTTCATCGGCGTGGAGAGGATGGTGACGCCGCCCGCGAGGGCGAGGGAGCTCTCCCCGCTGCGCAGCGACTGGGCGGCGAGATGGAGCGCGACGAGCGAGGAGGAGCAGGCGGTGTCGACGGTGAGCGCGGGACCTTCCAGGCCCAGGGCGTAGGAGACCCGGCCGGAGATGACACTGGTGGCCAGGCCGGTGCTCGCGTGCCCCTCGACGTCCTCGCGGGAGGTCATGACGAGGTTGGCGTAGTCCTGGCCCGTGGTGCCGACGAAGATGCCGGTGGCGCTGCCCCGCAGGCCCGCCGGGTCGATGCCCGCGCGCTCGAAGGCCTCCCAGGAGGTCTCAAGAAGCAGGCGCTGCTGCGGATCCATGGCCAGCGCCTCGCGCGGGGAGATGCCGAAGAACCCGGCGTCGAAGCCGCCGACGTCGTGCAGGAAGCCGCCCCGGCGGGTGGCGCTGACACCACGGTTGTCCTGGCCGCCGCCGAACAGGGCGTTGAGGTCCCAGCCGCGGTCGGTGGGGAATCCGGTGATGCGGTCCTCGCCGTCGGCGAGCATCTGCCACAGCTCGTCCGGGGTGGTGACACCGCCGGGCATCCGGCAGGCCATGCCGACGATGACGACCGGGTCCTCGGCCACGTCGGCCGCCACGACGGGTGTGCCGGTCTCGCCGTGCTCGTCGAGGAGTTCGGCCACCAGGTGCTCGGCGAGGCCGTGCGGGGTGGGGTAGTCGAAGACCAGGGTGGCGGTGAGCCGCAGGCCGGTGACGGTGGTCAGGCGGTTGCGCAGCTCGACGGCGGTGAGCGAGTCGAAGCCCAGCTCGCGGAATTCCCGGCCCGGTTCGACGGCCTTGGCCGAGGAGTGGCCGAGCACGGCCGCCGCCTCGGCCCGGACGAGTTCGACGGCGTGGCGGACCCGGTCGTCCGCGGGGAGTTCCAGGAGGCGGCGGGCGAGGTCGGCCGCGGTGCTCGCACCGCCGGAGGCGGTCGCGGCGGCGCGGCGGGTGCCGCGCACCAGGTTCCGCAGCAGCGGCGGGACCGCTCCGGGTACGCGGGTCTCGCCCGAGGTGGCGCCTACGGCGACGACCAGGGGCTCGTCGGAGCCGGTGGCCGTGTCGAACAGGGCGAGGCCGCGCTCGACGGGGAGGGGCGCGGCGCCGGAGGCGGCGATGCGCTGCATGTCGGCCTCGGAGAGGCTGCCCGTCATACCGGCCGACTGGGCCCAGGCGCCCCAGGCCAGGGACTGGCCCGGCAGGCCCTCGGCCGCGCGCTGCTGGGCGAGGGCGTCCAGGAAGAGGTTGGCGGCGGCGTAGTTGGCCTGCCCCGCGCTGCCCATCACACCCGACACGGAGGAGAACATCACGAACGCCGCGAGGTCGAGGCCACGCGTCAGCTCGTGCAGATGCCAGGCAGCGTCCACCTTCGGACGCAGGACGGCCGCGAGGCGTTCGGGGGTCAGCGAGGCGATCACGCCGTCGTCGAGGACGCCCGCGGTGTGCACGACGGCGGTCAGCGGGTGCGCCTCCGGCACCGTCGCCAACAGGCCCTCCACCTGCGCACGATCCGTCACATCACAGGCGCGTACGTCGGCATCGGCGCCCAGCGCCGCCAGCTCCTCGCGGAAGGCGTCCACACCCTCCGCCGCCGGACCGCGCCGCGACACCAGCAACAGACGGCGCACACCGCGTGCCGTCACGAGATGACGGGCCAGCTCCCGGCCCAGACCACCCGTGCCACCGGTGATGAGGACGGTGCCATCGCCCGCCCAACGCGTCGGCATCCGCAGCACGATCTTGCCGACGTGCTTGGCCTGGCTCATGAACCGGAACGCCTCACGCGCCCGGCGCACATCCCACACCCGCACCGGCAGCGGACGCAACGCGCCCTCGCCGAAGAGGCCGATGAGTTCTCCGAGCATCTCGTGGATGCGTTCGGGGGCCGCCTCGCCGAGGTCGAAGGCGCGGTAGCGCACATCGCCGACCGCGTCCGCGTCGCGGATGTCGGTCTTGCCCATCTCCAGGAACCGGCCACCCGGTGCGGTAAGCCGCAGCGAGGCATCGATGAAGTCGCCCGCGAGCGCGTTCAGTACGACGTCCATGCCACGGCCACCGGTGACCGCGCGGAACTTCTCCTCGAAGCCCAGATCACGCGAGGACGCGATGTGCTCGTCGTCCAGGCCCAGCTCACGCAGGGTCTCCCACTTGCCCTCGCTCGCCGTCGCGAACACCTCGGCACCCAGGTGCGTGGCCAGCTGGATCGCCGCCATGCCCACACCACCGGCACCCGCGTGGATCAGCACCCGCTCCCCCGCCGASAGASCGGCCAGGTCACGGAAGGCGTACAGCGCCGTGAGGAACACCAGCGGCACCGAGGCGGCGGTCTCGTCGCTCCAGTCCTCGGGGACGGTGGTGAGGTAGCGCTCGTCGACGAGGACGGTGTCGGCGAGGCCGCCGGGCACCATGCCCGTCACGCGGTCGCCGACCGCGAGGCCGGTCACCTCGGGGCCGACGGCGGTGACCACACCGGTCGCCTCCGAGCCGAGGAGTCCGGCCTCGCCGGGGTACATGCCGAGTGCGTTCAGGACGTCACGGAAGTTCAGGCCTCCGGCCCGCACCTCGATACGGACCTGCCGGTCCTCCGGCGCCTGAAGGGCTTCGGGGGCGGGGA
>NZ_JASKYR010000198.1:0-11095 GCF_041028215.1 Streptomyces flavofungini | reverse complement strand
GCCGCGGGTCACCGCGGCGGCGGGCGCGGACCGCGTCACCTACGTACTCGCCTTCGACGGCGGCACCAGGATCGACGTGGAGATCGCCGTCGAAGGCGAGTACGTAGGCGCCGGCGTGCTTGGCCAGTTGTACGGCGTAGCCGCCGACCGCGCCGCCCGCGCCGTTGATGAGCACGCGCTGACCGGCGGTCAGCCTGGCGTGGTCGAAGAGGGCCTGCCAGGCGGTGAGGCCGACCAGCGGCAGCCCGGCCGCGTCGGCCAGTGGGATGCTTGCGGGCGCCGATGTGAGCAGCCGGGCCGGTGCGAGGGCGTATTCCGCTGCCGCGCCGGCGCCGGTCATCGGCAGGAAGCCGATGACCGGGTCGCCCGCCCTGAGGTTGTTCACGTCGTCCCCCAGGGCGTCGACCGTGCCCGCGACGTCGATGCCGGGGGTGTGCGGCAGGGCCACCGGGATGGGGCCCTGCATGAAGCCGGCGCGGATGTTGCCGTCGACCGGGTTGAACGATGTCGCGGCGACCCGGATCCGTGCCTCCCCCGCTGCGGGCACCGGTTCTTCAACGTCCTCGTAGTGCAGGACGTCCGCAGCGCCGTACTCGTGGAAACGTACTGCCTTCATGGCAGACCTCGACTTTCATGGCAGTTCTCATGACGGGAAACGTGCTTCGATTTCGCGAGCGAGCAAGCAAGCAAGCATGAGGAGACAGGGGGCACACCCCTGCTTCGAGGGTGTGCCGCCAGGTGTGCGGGAACCGACGGTCGTCAACGACCTCCGGCAGTCGATGGCCATTGGCCACTGGTCGCTGGTCGCTGGTCGCCGGTCGCCGGTCGTGAGGCGCTAGTCGCCGACAGCGGCCAGGAGCTTGAGCTTGTCGTGACTGGGAGAACCCGGTTCGGCGGTGAAGACCAGGAGTGTCTGGTACTGCTCGGGGTCCAGCAGCAGCTCTGCGTACAGCTCCAGTTCCCCCAGCTCGGGGTGCACGTAGCGCTTGAGGTCGTGGTGGTGGGTCACGCCCACCTCGTGCAGCCGCCAGATGTTCGCGAACTCGGGGCTGACCTCCAGGAGAGCCGCGACGATCTCATTGGCCTTCCCTGTGGGATCGGCCGTGTACGCCTCCCGGATCTCGGCGGCGAAGACCCTGCCCCGTATCGGATGGTCCTCGACGGGATAGAGGCCGCGCACTCCCGGATCGCCGGTGAACCAGCGGTAGACCAGGTAACGGGACAGGCCCGAGTACTGAGTGAAGTCACCGAGCAGGGCGATTGCCGGAGGCGTCTGCAGCAGCGCCTCGCCAAACCGTGACAGCACGATGGCGGGCACGTCCGAAAGCCCGGCAACGATCCGCGTCATCGTGCGACCGACCTGATCGTCGCACAGGACCCGCCGCGGCATCGACAGGCCACCGAGAGCGAACAGGTGGTCACGCTCGCTCAGGTTCAGGCGCAACGCCTGGGCGAGCGCACCGAGCATCCGCTCCGACGGCGCCGGACCGCGCTGCTGCTCGATCCTGCTGTAGTAGTCGGCCGACATCCCGGCCAGCGCGGCCACCTCCTCACGCCGCAACCCACCGGTGCGGCGCCGTTGCCCACGGGGCAGCCCGACATCCTCCGGCTGCAGCGCCTCACGACGCGCACGAAGAAAATCTGCAAGCAACGCCCGGTCCATCGTCCGGCCTCCTCTGTTCGACAGGCCAATCCTGACCTGCACCGGAGGGCGGGTGAAGGGCGACTTCATCCGGGGACAGATTGTCCCTGGCTGACCACCATCTACGGGCAGCCTCCGCCGACGCCCCCAAATGTGCTGCGTGCACCCGGTACCAGCTGGCTGGTCACCCCGATCGAGCCCCCGGTACACCCACGGCGATGGTCCTACAGGTGCGTGACCGTGATCGCGATGACCTCGTCCAGGCGGTCCCGAGCCGCCTCCAGTTCGTCGGTCATGGCCTGGATACGCTCGCGCTCGACACCGCCGTCGGCGGGTGGAACGCCCTTCTCCCGCTGGAGGCGGGCTACAGATGCCTTGGCAGTTGCGCGATCCGTTAGCCGTTGCCGGAATAAGACCCGTCCAGTCGTCGTGCCAGGAAACCCTCTTCGCCTTGGTGCTTACCGGCATCGGAGCGGCAGCTGATCCGCTTGTGACGGTGGACGCGCTCGCGGTCCGCAAGTCGGTCTGTCCTGGAGCTGCCGCAGCTGGAAGTGAACCTGGGCGACGAGCGCGCCATCCAGAGGCGCCCAACCAAGGACGTAACGCAGTAAACCCTGGCGGTTTCGTCATGCCCTGGGGTCGTTCTTTCGGGCCATGAGATGGCGGGTGTCACCAAGACTGACGACCTGGCGGTTGTGGAAGAAATCGTCTTCGCGCAGCGTGGTGATGCTGCCGGAGGGGGCCCGGAAACTGGCGTAGCCGGCCGACTCGATCGGCATCTTGATCCAGGACGCCAGGACGAAGGTCAGCGAGCCGCCGTGCGTGACGATGATCTGGTGGGCGCAGGGCCGTTGCAGGATCTCGTCCATGGCCGCATAGATGCGCTGTGCCCACCGCGCCTTCGTCTCGGCGCCCTCCACGCCTTCGTCATGGTCCATCCGCTCGCCGAGGGCGGGCGGGGGGATGAAGCGCCGGTCCAGCCACTCCTGCGGCCTGCCGCCTGCTTCACCGTAGGACTTCTCCCGGAGCCGGTGATCAAGGATGGGCTCCACGTAGAAGAGTGCGGCCACGGCCTCGGCGGTTTGATGTGTGCGGTGCAGGTCCGAGGAGAACAGCTCCACCTCGGCACCTTCCGGGATCTGGGCCCGAAGCGCCTGGGCGATGGAGGCCGCCGCACGAACTCCGGCGGGTGTCAGGTGCGAGTCGTGCCATCCGCCGACGACTCCCTCGACGTGGTGCGTTGCCTCTGGTTGGGTTACGACGTAGAGAGTGCGCACAACAGCCTGCCCTTAGGGTGACGACGTCGGGTGTTGGGCATCCCGCGGGGGGGGTCGCCTCGTCCTGCTGGGGCGCGTATCGAATCGTGGTCAATGGGTGTGCCCCCCCTGGCTGGTCGTCATTCTGGTGGATCGTCTGACGTGAGTGATGGCGACGCTCACACCGGCGGGAATGCGCGCTCACGGTCGCCGGTTGCAGCTGATCGTGCACCATCCTCAGGAGCCGTACAACGGCATACACCCACTGCTTGCCGGGCGCTTCAGCCCTCACCGGTTCGACCCGTCGACGGTGGTCGACGACCATGCCCTCGGGCTGCTGCTGGAAGCCGCTCGGTGGGCGCCGTCGGCAGGGAACTCCCAGCCGTGGGGCTTCTTCATCGGCAGGCCCGGTGAGCCCGAACATGAACGGCTGCTCCCCTACCTCGCGCCGAGTTCGGCCGCCTGGGCGACGGATGCGGGCCTGCTCATCGTCACGCTGACGCGTCGATACGTCGAGGACACTCAGCTGCTCTACTCCGAGTTCGCAGACTACGATCTCGGCCAGGCCATCGCCCACCTGACTGTTCAGGCCCAGGCCATGGGACTCGCCGCACACCAATTCCGGGCCTTCGGCCTGGAAGGACTCACCAAGGAGCTGGACCCGAACCCGGGCTGGGCGATCGTCTCCATGGTCGCGGTGGGGAAGGCTGCTGACAGGCCCTCAGAGGTCCGCGAGCGGCGTAGCGTCGCGCACTTGCGCTCTGCTCCCTGGTCATCAGCGGAATAGCCGACGGGTCAGGCCCGGGTCGCGATGTCAGTGGGCTGGGTGAGGTCTGCTGGTCATGGACTTGGAATCTCTGCTGCAGCGCTTGAGCAACGAACTGGACGTGTTCCGCGTATGTCTCGATGGCGACGGCAACATAGGCAGCGTGGGCCCGTGCCACGAAGCATGGGCCGTGGTCCGGACGCGGGCCCCCTCTATGCGGTGAGGCCCGCACCGAGCACGCGGTGCGGGCCTCACCCCGCTGCATGTGCGGGCCCGTCAGAGGTTGACGTCCAGAATGTCCAATGCTGGCGAGTCGCACTTCGAGGCCTGCGGCGCGGTGGCCACTGACGTGAAACTACCTTTTGCCCAAGCCTCCCCCGGCGAGCACATCACGTAGCTGCTATTCGCTGGCTCTGGCGTCATGGGCGCCGAAGTAGGCGGGCCGCATGAACCGGGGGCAGGGCTACGGTCAGGTGGTGGAGCCGGGGCGTCAGCAGTGGTGCCGGGCGCGGCGGTGAAGCCGAACCCGGCTCGTGTCTGGACGACCATGTCGGTGCGGGTAGCGGCGGTAGCGGCTTGACGGCTACTTACCTTTATAGGCCCTCGACACAGGCATTCGCATGCCTGTCGACCGAGTCATACGGCGCTACTCTGCAAGTTGGCGGCGCAGCATCAGGCGCGATCCGTCCACTTTCCGAGCGTCTTGTGGTACCCGCTTGTGTCCAACACGGCCAGCTCAAACGTCAGCTTGGCCCCCTCCTTGTAACTCTTGTTGCAGGACGACTCTCGCACGTTGTCAGTGGCGCCGCAGAGATCAGTTCCCTTGTACGAGTAGATGTACAGGCGCACGGCCTTGTGATCGAATTGCAGGTCTCGAACAATGACGATCTCGCCGACGCTGTTGAACGATGCCTGGCCCTGCGTGTAGCTGCGGCTGCTGCTCGCGTTGGCAGCTGAGGTGGTGCCTGCGATGGCCATTCCCGCCACTGCTGAGACAACGACGGCCTTCTTTGCTGCGTTGATAACCCGCAACCTTACTCCTCGCGATTAAGGGAGAAGCTCTTACTGCTTCCCCCGAATGACAGGGGAAGCTAACACATCGCTCACCGCGTTTCGCCAGATGAAATATTGATTCACGCCCAGCAGGAACAAAACAGGCAAAGGCATAACCCGGAAGCCCACTCGATGGCCTTTCAGATCCGCGCTCACCCGCCATCCGGGCGGCGTCGTCATGAGTGTCGTGCTCGCCGTCGCCTTGCTCGGCCCCCTGCCGGCAAGCAGCTGCGCGCGGGTATCACCGCCGACCACGTCATCAGCGATCCGGCCGGGCGCACGTCGGACGCGGTGGCACGGGCCGCTCGCGCGCGGGGCGTCCGCCACGGTCGGCCTGCTCGACCGCGTCCGGCCGCACCTGCCGTGCCTCTTTACCCGCGCTGAGCCTCTGGTCCAGCCTCTTTATCCGCGCTGAGCCTCTGGTCCAGCGCGGCTGCGACTGGGGACCCCTCGCGGCTGTGGTGGCTGTCGTGGGCTGTACGAGTGGCGGCTTCCATGGCGGCGGACACCGCGCTGTCGCCGCGGCCGTGAGCGGCCAGGTGAGTGAGCCAGCGGCGGAGGGCTTCGACGGGCCCGTGCTCTTTGAGGAGGAGTGGAGCGGCGCTGGTGAGTGCACCGATCTCCCGTCCGTAGGCGGCCAGCAGCAGTGCGTCGCGGTCGGGGAAGTGGCGGTACAGCGTGCCCTGGCCGATTCCGGCCGCCTTGGCGACGGATTGCAGGCTCGCCGTGGGGTTGCGATCGAGCTCCGCGCGAGCGGCCCTGATGATCCGCGCACGGTTCTCCTGAGCGTCCGAATGCCGCGCCCGGCGAAGGGGTGGCATCGATTTGAGGAGTAGGAGTTTTCACGGCCCTCGGCCTGGTCCGAGTCCGGCCGCAGGGCGAAGCCAGCACTCCTCAGCTCAGGGGCCCCGGGGATACGCTCACGCCACCGTGTCGATCCGTGCAGCGCACACCGTCAGGATCGTGTCGAAGTCGGCGAGTACGTCCGCGCCTGCGTGCTTGTTGCTGGGGATCTCATCCAACGCCCTCGCCACTTTCACCTCCAGGACGGTGACTGTGCCGGGCGGCAGGAACGGCATCCCGAACAGCCAGTAGCCGCTGTCGATTCTCGTCAGCAGATCCCGGTGCACCGCATCCCAGCTCCGCACCGCCGCGGCCAGCTTGGCCTCCCCGGGCCCCTCCGCGAACTCCTCCAGGTCCCGCACCAGCGTCTGAACATCCGCATGGACAAGGGTGCACAGCTTCCGCGTCCGTGTCCACGTCTTGTGAACCGAAACGATCACAGCCACGCCCAGGGTCACCGCCACCGTCACCACCGCCGCCGGGTACCGCAGGAGGACAGCCGTGTACACCATGGCACCCACCATGGAAATGCCTGCCGCGTTCGATACCGTGCGGGTGATCGCGGCCCGCGTGATCCGCCCGTGCAGCCGGACCAACGGAACGTCTTCCGGTTCGGCGGCCCGCGCGAGAAGCGGAAAGACACCCCAGATGACCATGAGATTCTGGACGTCGTCGAGGTATCTGACCGGCCGCGTGGTGTCCAGATGGACAAGGAGCCGCCACCCGTACAACGCGACGACGGCCACGGCCACGCCCCACAGCAGTATCCGGAAGTTCCCACGGGTCTGGACCCACCGTGGCGACTGCCACCGAGCCGAGAGCCGCTCCGAGATCTCTGCCCTGAGCCCCGGGAGCGTGGCCGGTCGCCAGTACCGGGCCGATCGGCGCATCAGAAGGAGGCCGCCGATGAAGCACACCAGGCTGGCCACCCGGTCCGGAACGGTTGCGTGGGTCCACCGCGCATTGCCCCAGAGTGCGGCCGCGTAACCGGCGGGGAACAGGACAAGCCGCCAGTAGTGTCGTACGAGGCCGATGCCTTGACTCAAGATCGACATGGCCCCATCGTTTCGTCAACCCGCCACCGTTGAGGCCCAATTGAGGCACATCAGAGGCTGGCGCAGCCAGCACCGCGGTCGAGCTGGGCTGGCCTGCCAGCCCACCGATCACCGCCGTCCACGGCCGCTCCCCCTCGATCCGGACGCCCCTAGATCGGCCCCGATCCGTGGCCAAAGCCCTCGCTGACGCCGCCCTGAGCATGCCTGAGCATGGACTCCCTGCAATGGGAAAAAACTTCCTGCCCTGACCGGCCCCGCGGTATCCGCCGCGGCCCGCGGCAGGCCCGCGCAGCCGAACCGATCGCAGGTTGATCGCTGCTGGGACGATGGAGGCAGGATGACGACGAAGCGAGTGGCGCCCGGAGAAGCAGCTCCTCCGCCCGTGACGTCGTGAAGCCGCAACTGGAGAGGCGGGCTGTAGCCCTCGTCAGTGTCTTGGCGGCTCTGTCAAGCGCTTCCGTTCTGCTGGTGTGCCCACTTACGGCACCGTGGCGGGCGATTCGCTCGGGAGGGCGTAGGCGGCCATGAACATGTCCAGGAGGCCGTCGACGGCGGCCTCGTCGACGGGGCGGTTGGAGAGAAGTGAGCGGTAATAGAGGGCGCCGCACAGGACTTCGGCGGCGAAGGTGAGGTCCGCGTCCGGAGACAGTTCGCCGGTGTGCTGCGCGCGGGTGATGCGTTCAAGGGTGCTGGTCTCGACGGAGGTCAGAAAACGTTCGTGGATGGTTGCTCGTAGCTCGGGGTCGGCCTGCGCTTCGGCGATCACGGCCCGGTAGACGGGGCCGATCGGCGCGGTGCTGAGTACGCCCGAGGAGCGGATGAACTGCTCGCGCAAATCTGCTCGGAGGTCCCCGGTGTCGCGGTAGTCCAGGTCGCTGGACCAGACGTGGCTGAGCGCGTCGAGCAGGAGCGCGGGCAGGGACGGCCAGCGGCGGTAGATGGTGTGTTTGCCGACACCGGCTCGCTGGGCCACTGCCTTGATGTTCAGCCCTGGGTATCCGACTTCGACTGCCAGATCGAGGGTGACCCGCAGGATCTCCTCGGTGCGCACGGCACCCCGGCGACGCGGGGCGGGAGCGGGAGGATGCTCGTCCATACCCCCCAGCTTATCGGCACACCGAGTGCCGTTGACAAGTCGTTCCGGAGGGTGAGACGGTCCCCCCAGAACGGCACGCCGCGTGCCGTTAGCGTCTTGCGGCGCCACCTGAACGTCTTCCGCCCGCACCGCCCCACGGGGAGAAACCATGCAGATCACCACGGCTACCGTCTCGCTCACTGTCGACGACGTTGCCGCCTCCCAGCGCTTCTTCACCGCCCACCTCGGCTACACGCAGCAAGCCGCCGCCGACGGATTCGCCTCCCTCACCCGTGACGACGCGGCGATGGACATCGTCCTGCTCGCACGCGGCGCTGACGTACTGCCCGCCGACCAGCGCGACCAGCACGCCTCCGGCCTGATCCTCGCGTTCACCGGCACCGGCATCGAGGCCGAGGAGAAGCGGCTGCGCGCCGAGGGCGTCGCGATCACCATGCCGCTGCGCGAGGAGCCGTGGGGCGAGCGCCTCTTCCAGGTCACCGACCCGTGCGGGGTGGTGGTCCAGTTCGTCGAGTGGGCTGCCCCGTCCGGCTCCGAGCACTCCTGACGGGACGCCGCGCCGTACACGACAGCCCCGTCGAAGCCAACCCCGGCAAGGGAGATACGGCCTTGGCACCTGATCCGACCAGGGTGCACGCGCTGCCCGCCCACGACCGCGTGGTGTTCCTCAAACCCCTGATCACCTCTCCCAGCATCGACGTGGGTGAGTACACGTACTACGACGACCCGGACGGCGCCATCGAGTTCGAGCACCGCAAGGTCCTCTACGCCTACGGGCCGGAGCGCCTGACCATCGGCCGGTACTGCGCGATCGCCTCGGGCACCACCTTCCTGATGGCCGGGGCCGAACATCCGGCGATGGGGGTGTCCACCTACCCGTTCACGATGTTCGGCGGCCGCTGGGCCGAGCAGACACTCGACATCATCGCCGCCATGCCCAGCCGCGGAGACACGAGCGTCGGCAACGACGTCTGGCTGGGCCACCGGGCGACCGTCCTGCCCGGCGTGCGGATCGGTGACGGCGCCGTCATCGCAGCCGGCGCAGTGGTCACCGCCGACGTCCCGCTCTACACCATTACCGGCGGCAACCCGGCCTGACCCATCCGGCAGCGCTTCGACGACGCCGACATCACCAAGCTGCTGCGCGCCGCGTGGTGGGACTGGCCCGCGGACCTGGTCACCGAACACGCCAGCACCATCATGGCCGGGACACCGGCCGACATCGAACGCATCGCCGTCGAGCACGATTTGAGGGAAGTCCTTTGACTAGAGTAACGATCGAAGAGCACACGGTGGCCGACGGCGCGGCAGGGCCCTACGCCCTCACCGCCGGACCGGACGGCGCGCTGTGGTTCACCCTCGTCCACAGTGGCAGAATCGGCAGGCTCGTCCCCGGCGAGGAACCGACCAGCCACCCGCTCGGTGCCGACTGCGGACCGAGCGTCATCACACCCGGCCCCGACGGCGCGTTGTGGTTCACCGAGTACCGGGCGGACCGCATCGGACGCATCACCACCCATGGAACCATCGACGAATTCGACGTGCCCGCACCCGGTTGCGGGCCGTTCGGTATCGCGGCAGGGCCCGATGGCGCGCTCTGGTTCACCCAGACCGCCGCCGACCGCATCGGCCGCATCACCCTCGACGGGCACATCACCGAGTTTCCGCTCCCCGTCACCGGGGCTTTCCCGTCCGCGATCACCGCATGTGACGACGGCGGGATGTGGTTCACCCTCAACCAGGCGAACGCCATCGGACGGATCGGCATGGACGGTGCGATCACCCTGCATCGGCTGCCGACCCAGGCCGCGGCGCCGGTAGGGATCGCCAAGGGCCATGACGGCTCCCTGTGGTTCGCCGAGATCGCCGCCGGGCAGATCGGACGCCTCACCCCCGACGGGCAGATCACCGAGTTCCCGCTGCCCGACCGCACCTCCCGCCCGCACGGCATCATCGTCGACGGCGACGGCACCGTCTGGTTCACCGAGTGGAAAGGAAACCGCGTCGGCACCATCACCCCCACCGGCTCCGTCACCGTCCACGACCTGCCCACCCCGCACTGCGAACCACACGGCATCACCCTCGGTGCCGACGGCGCCGTATGGAGCGCACTGGAGATCGGCGCACTCGCCCGAATCACCCCTACGAACAGTGCCACCTGACCAAGCACAGCCCCACCGAACCCTCCACCAGCGGCCGCCCCGACGTCGGCCGCGAAGGAGACCCCATGAAATACGCACTCGTGATCTTCGAGACAGACGCCTCACGCCACCGGATCCAGACCGACCGTGCCGCCTACCGCGAACAGTACGAAGGCTGGATCAGCAGCCTCGCCGCGACCGGGCGGCTCCTCGGCGGCCAGGCCCTGGAAACCGAGCACACGCCTCCCACAACCGTGCGCACAGCGGCCGACGGCACCCCGGAGGTCACCGAAGGCCCCGCGCATACAGGCGAAGAGACCCTCGGCGGCTGGTTCATCATCGACGTGGCCACTCCAGAAGAAGCCCTTGAGCTGGCCAAGACGCTGCCGACCCCGGAGACCGTCGAGATCCGCCCCATTCTCGAAACGGCCTGAACAGCCGGGCCCGATCCCCCCATTGCGGTGTCACCGCCGTCCACCCCTCGGACGTCACGCGTGGGGACACTCCACACCGGCGTCACGCGTGGGGACACCCCACACCGGTCGTCGCCGAGCAGGGGTGTGCCGGTGACGGCCGGGGCGCGGCGCGCCGGAAACTCGCAGCTATCCTCGGCCGGACTTCTCGCACGGATGCCCCCACCCGGTCGGCGCGCGTCGAGATGGTCCCGGCCTACCAGCACGTGCGAATGACATCACCTTCAGTGCCGTGCCCCCGGCTCACCTCCCTGAAATACTGTCGCGCGCGGCGAGCCGGTGTTCGAGTGTCGTCTTCCGCAGTGCGGGGCCGGTTGAGCACTCTAGGCCGATGTCCAGCTGCTCGATGTCGGTGAGCCCCACTTCGAGGCCTGCGGCGCGGTACCCGCCGTCGCGGAAGGACGCCCCCCCGAGCGCTTCGGCCGCGATGCCACGCAGCTGCTCTTCGCTGGCTCCGGCGTCCTGGGTGCCGAAGAGGGCGGCGGCATGGGCCGGGGGCAGGGCCACCACGGTGAGGTGGCGCAGCCGACCGCGCGGATGCCAGACCAAAGGCGATGTGCGGAACGATCTGACCAGCCCCTGAAGAACCAGCTCGCCAGATCGGCAATGCGCTCGAGGCAGCCGACCGCAGTACGCCCACACAGCCCTCATCGCCCGCTCCGGCCTGGCTACCTACCCGGCCTCCCTCCTCCCCAGCACACACGTGGACGACCAGCTCACCCGCCCATGAGGACTCCGAGCAGGCAAACACCAACATGCAGCTCAACAGC
>NZ_JASKYR010000197.1:0-11675 GCF_041028215.1 Streptomyces flavofungini | reverse complement strand
CCTGCACGGCACCGCGGGCCGCCTCGTGAGCGGTSACCCGCCCCTCACCCGGCATCGCGGGACCCCGCCCGCACCGGGCGGGAGGGCCCCCGCGACACATCGGCGAACGGCCGCGAAGCACAGGCTTCGCGGCCGTCGCCGTGAGTCGTCCTGGCGGGCCCGGCTGCGCTGGCCCGGCTGGGCTCGGCCCCGGCTGCCCGTGGACTGGGCGCGGAGCCAGGAACAGGCCGCTGGGGGACCAGGCCGCTCTACGACCAGGCCGCCACCAGGTACCCCACCCCATAGGGCGCGTCCTCGTGGAGCAGCTCTCCGCTCAGCGTGGTGCTCTCGGCCGCCCCGGCGAGCACCTGCCAGGGAGCGCGGCCCGCCGCCTTCAGTTCGTACGCCAGCTCCTCGTCCAGCGCCTTCAGAGCCGCCACATCGGCCGCCGCGAGCGCCCGTGCGACCTCCGCGTCGAAGCCCGCCGCCCGCTCGTCGAGATAGCCGGGGGCCTTCAGCGTGCGGCACGCGCTGGCATCGCCCATCACCAGCAGGGCCACCCGGTCCGCCCTCGCGCCGAGATCACGCCCCGCCTTCAGGCACCGCTCGGCCGTGAGCGGCTCGCCCACGCCGAGGCCCTCCACCGGGGCTGCCGACCACTCCGTACGGGCGAGCAGCCAGCCCGCCACGGCCAGGGACGGGGGAAGCTCACGGTCCAGAGCGGCTGCACCGGCCTCACTGGTCTTACCGGCCCCACCGGTCGCGCCCGGCCGCGACCCCAGAGTCACCTCCAGGTCCACGCCGAAGCCCCGGAAGGAGCCGCGCGCGCCCTGCGGGTGCGGACCCCGGCCCTCCGGCCCGGCGGGGCCGATCACGATCAGGAGGTCCGGCCTGGCCGCGGCGAGGACCCCGAGGGCGTCCGTGCACGCCGCGCGCGCGGCGTCCAGTTCGGGGGCGGCACCCGACGCGACCTCGGGCACGAGCAGCGGCGGGCAGGGGCAGACGGCTGCGGCGACAAGCATGATCCGCAGCGTAATGCCCCGCCACGCGCGCGTGCGGGCCACCCGGCGACCCGGGTCACCGCACCGAGCGGATCAGTCATCGCACTGAGCGGATCGGTCACCGCACCGAGCGTTCGGTCACCGCCCCGGGCGGATCAGTCGCAGCCGCAGCCGCTTCCGGTGGCCACGGGCAGCGGCGCCGGGGCACCGATCTTCGGCAGGCCCAGCATGACGCCCGCGGGCTTGGCCGCGGCCTCGGTGGTGCGCTTCTCCCAGGCGTCGCCCGCGCGCGTGCGGCGCACGTCCAGCGCGGCGCCCTCGGCGAGCAGGTGGTGCGGGGCGGCGTAGGTGATCTCGACCGTCACGACGTCACCGGGGCGGACCTCGGCCTCCGGCTTGGTGAAGTGCACCAGGCGGTTGTCGGGGGCGCGGCCGGAGAGGCGGTGCGTGGCGCCGTCCTTGCGGCCCTCGCCCTCGGCGACCATCAGCTCCAGGGTGCGGCCGACCTGCTTCTTGTTCTCCTCCCAGGAGATCTCCTCCTGGAGGGCCACCAGGCGCTCGTAGCGCGACTGGACGACCTCCTTGGGGATCTGCCCCTCCATGGTCGCCGCCGGGGTCCCGGGACGCTTGGAGTACTGGAAGGTGAAGGCGTTGGCGAAGCGGGCCTCGCGGACCACGTGCATGGTCTGCTCGAAGTCCTCCTCGGTCTCGCCGGGGAAGCCCACGATGATGTCGGTGGAGATCGCGGCGTCCGGCATGGCGGCGCGCACCTTCTCGATGATCCCCAGGAAGCGGTCCTGGCGGTAGGAGCGGCGCATCGCCTTCAGGACGGGGTCCGAGCCCGATTGGAGGGGCATGTGGAGCTGCGGCATCACGTTCGGCGTCTCGGCCATGGCGGCGATCACGTCGTCGGTGAAGTCGCGCGGGTGCGGCGAGGTGAAGCGCACGCGCTCCAGGCCGTCGATCTTGCCGCAGGCGCGCAGGAGCTTGCTGAAGGCCTCGCGGTCCCCGATGTCGGAGCCGTAGGCGTTCACGTTCTGCCCGAGGAGGGTGATCTCGGAGACGCCCTCGCCGACGAGCGCCTCGATCTCCGCGAGGATGTCGCCGGTCCTGCGGTCCTTCTCCTTGCCGCGCAGGGCGGGCACGATGCAGAAGGTGCAGGTGTTGTTGCAGCCGACGGAGATGGAGACCCACGCGGCGTACGCGCTCTCGCGGCGCGTGGGCAGCGTCGAGGGGAACGCCTCGAGCGACTCGGCGATCTCGACCTGCGCCTCTTCCTGGACGCGGGCGCGCTCCAGGAGGACCGGCAGCTTGCCGATGTTGTGCGTGCCGAAGACGACGTCGACCCAGGGCGCCTTCTTGACGATGGTGTCGCGGTCCTTCTGGGCGAGGCAGCCGCCGACGGCGATCTGCATCCCGGGCCGCTTGGTCTTCATCGGCGCCAGGCGGCCGAGATTGCCGTACAGACGGTTGTCGGCGTTCTCGCGCACGGCGCACGTGTTGAAGACGACGACGTCGGCGTCGCCGTCGGCCCCCTCGGGCGCACGTTCGTAGCCGGCGTCCTCCAGCAGCCCGGAGAGCCGCTCGGAGTCATGGACGTTCATCTGGCACCCGTAGGTGCGCACCTCGTAAGTCTTCGCGCTCATCTCGCTCCCCAGGGTACGGGGTCGCCACGCGCGCGTGTCCGGGGATCGCGACCGAAGCCGCCGAGAGGGTCCGCGCGAGAGGCCGCTGTGTGACCCCGCCCCTGGTCACCACGGTGAGCGGGCTGGCAGGATCGCGCGCATGCTCCAGGCACTCCCCCGCATCGGCAGACGACGCGCGCTCCAGGCCTCCGCCGCACTCCTCGTCGTGTTCGGGCTGCTCGTGTGGTGGCTGCTCCCCGTGCGCGAGGACTCTCCGAGCGGCCGGATGCGGTTCAGCACGGGCGTACAGAACGGCGTCTACGAGAAGTACGGGAAGCTGCTGCGCACCGCCGTCTCCCAGGACATGCCGGACGTGGACGTCGACCTCCGCAACAGCCAGGGCTCGCAGCAGAACGTCGAGCGGGTGGCCACGGGCAAGGCCGACTTCACGATCGCGGCCGCCGACGCCGTCGAGAAGTACCGCCTCGACGGTGCTGCGGGCGCCGACCGCCTGCGGGGCTGCGCCCGTCTCTACGACGACTACGTACAACTGGTGGTGGCCCGCTCCTCCGGCATCGACTCCGTGGCGGACCTGCGCGGCAAGCGCGTGGCGGTGGGGCAGGAGCGCTCGGGTGTACGGCTGATAGCGGACCGGGTGCTCGACGCGGCGGGACTCGACCCGGCCACGGACATCGAGCCGGTGCCCGCGGGCATCGACACCATGCCGGGCCTGCTCGAGCGGGGCGCCATCGACGCCTTCTTCTGGTCGGGCGGGCTGCCGACCACCTCCGTGCGCGAGCTCTCGGAGAAGATGGACATCCGTCTGGTCGAGCTCCGCTACCTCGTCGACAAGCTGCACAAGCAGGGCGGCGCCTCCCGCTACTACCGCGCCGCCACGATGCCCGCCGACGCCTACCCCTACGCCCAGCAGGGCTCCGCCGTGCCCACCCTGGCGGTGGCGAACCTCCTGGTGACCACGGACCGGGCGGACGACGACCTCACCTCCGGTCTGACCCGCACCGTCATCGACAGCCGCGACCACATCGGCGACGCCGTGCACGCGGCGCAACTGGTGGATCTGCGCACCGCCCTCTTCACGGACCCCCTGCCGCTCCATGAGGGCGCCCGCGACTACTACCGCTCGGTCAAGCCGTAAGGCCCTCAGAGGGCCCTCAGAGGCCCGTCGCGGGCTCGTTGCGGGGCAGGGCGACCGTCACCTTGAGACCGTGCGGTTCGTTGCGGGCATACGTGATCGAGCCGCCGCCCGCCGCGAGCAGCGCCCGCGAGATGGACAGGCCGAGGCCGGAGCCCTTGACGTTCTGGTGGCGGTTGCTGCGCCAGAAGCGGTCGCCCACGCGGGCGAGTTCGTCCTCGGTCAGGCCGGGCCCCTCGTCGCCGACCACCACGCGCGTCGTGCCGTCGGACGAGGCGACCTTCAACTGGACGCGGCCGCCCTCGGGCGTGAACTTCAGGGCGTTGTCGATCACCGCGTCCAGTGCGCTGGAGAGGGCGACCGGATCGGCCCAGGCGGTGGTGGCGGGGCACTCGCCGGTGAGCCGTACGCCGCGCTCCTCGGCGAGCGGCCGCCATGAGGCGACCCGCTCGGCCGCCAGGGCACCGACGTCGGTGAGGCACAGGTCGGGCGCGGTGTGCTCGGCGAGCGCCAGATCGAGCAGGTCGTCGAGGACCTGGGCCAGGCGCTTGCCCTCGGTGCGGACCGAGGCGATCTCCTCGTTGCCCTCCGGCAGTTCGAGGGCGAGCAGTTCGATGCGCAGCAGCAGGGCGGAGAGCGGGTTGCGCAGTTGGTGCGAGGCGTCGGCGACGAAGGCCCGCTGCTGTTCGAGCACGTCCTGGACGTTGTCCGCCATCTCGTTGAACGAGCGGGCCAGGCGCCTGAGTTCCGGCGGTCCGCCCGCCGCGGCGACACGGGACTTGAGCCGTCCGGTCGCGATGTCGTGCGTGGTGGCGTCGAGGACCCGCACGGGGCGCAGCACCCAGCCGGTGAGCCGCAGGGCCGCGCCGACCGCCAGGAGCATGGCCGCCGACTCCCCGGCGGCGATGAGCAGCCAGCCGTAGAGCGTCCTGGAGCGCATGCGCCCCGTCGGCGAGTCCGTGACGACGACGGCGATGACGTCGCCGTCCCTGATCACCGGGGAGGCGACGGCGAGGCGGCCGCGCTGCCAGGGCCACACCTGCTCGGGGTCGTGGCTGCCGCGGGAGCGCAGCGCCTCCTGGAAGGCGTCGCGGACATCGCCGTCGGCGGGCAGGTACCAGGAGGCCGGGGCGCTGGCCATGGGGCCGTCGTCGCGGTAGAAGACGCCCGCCCTGATCCCGTAGACCTCGTAGTAGTCGTCGAGTTCCTTCTGGAGGGTCTCGCGGCGCTCGTCCGTGGCCCCGGACACGCGGGAACCCGTCGGGCGCTCGGTGACGAACTGGGCGAGCGAGGCGAAGCGCGCGGTGTCGTCGATGCGGTCGACGACCACTTTCTGCTGCTGCGCCGCCGCGACGCTGACGGCGAGCGGGAAGCCGAGCGCGAGCAGTACGCCCGCCATGAGGACGATCAGCAGCGGGAGGAGGCGAGAGTGCACCTGTGCTCGCTCCGGCTACGTGGCCGGGGCGACGAGCCGGTAGCCGACGCCGCGCACCGTCTCGATCAGGGCCGGCATGTGCAGCTTGGAGCGCAGGGAGGCCACGTGCACCTCCAGCGTGCGCCCGGTCCCCTCCCAACTGGTGCGCCACACCTCGCTGATGATCTGCTCGCGGCGGAACACCACTCCGGGGCGCTGGGCGAGGAGCGCGAGCAGGTCGAACTCCTTGCGGGTGAGCTGGACGACCGAGCCGCCCACGCTGACCTGCCTGGTGGGCAGTTCGATGTGCACGGTGCCGAGCCGCACCTCGCTGTCGGCCGCGGTCTCCGTGGTGCCGCCGGGGGCGGGGCGCCGGATGACCGCGTGGATACGGGCGATGAGTTCCCCCGTGTCGTAGGGCTTCACCACGTAGTCGTCGGCGCCGAGGTTCAGGCCGTGTATGCGTGAGCGCACGTCCGCGCGGGCCGTCACCATGATCACTGGGGTCGAGCCGCGCTTGCGGATCTTGCCGCAGACCTCGTAGCCGTCCTGGTCGGGCAGGCCGAGGTCGAGAAGCACCACTCCGAAGGGTGCCGTTTCGGCGGGCAGCAGGGCCTGGAGGGCCTCCTCGCCGCTGCGGGCGTGCACGACGTCGAAGCCATGGCGGGCCAGGACCGCGGAGAGGGCGGCGGCGACGTGGTCGTCGTCCTCCACCAGAAGCAGTCGCATACGGGCCCCCTCCAGTTCATCCCTAGTTCCGTCATGGCCGGTAATCGCGCGTGCGCACCAAGGCATCCACGCCGATGGATAAGGACCGCGTCAAGAGGGATCGGGTCACGGACACGTTCCGTTATCGAGCCGGTACGCTCCTCTGGGGTCCTCTTCACGCGGAGTGTCCGGTTGCGGCCGGATCGTTATGCTCAATTTCCCCTCAGATGTAATGACGCTGGTCGCACTGGGTTATTACTGTCCTCCCAACCGAGGAGGATGGAGCAACAAGCCGTGACCGAAGTATCGGTGACCAAGGACGCCATACCGCCCGGGGCGGACGAC
Organism: Streptomyces flavofungini; assembly: GCF_041028215.1. Lineage (GTDB taxonomy): Bacteria > Actinomycetota > Actinomycetes > Streptomycetales > Streptomycetaceae > Streptomyces > Streptomyces flavofungini_B. The sequence goes on along the minus strand of NZ_JASKYR010000197.1, from coordinate 5,450 downwards.
CTGGTCGTGCTGAAGAACGTCAACAAGCACTTCGGCGCTTTGCACGTCCTCCAGGACATCGACCTGACCATCGCCCGCGGCGAGGTCGTCGTGGTGATCGGCCCCTCCGGCTCCGGAAAGTCGACGCTGTGCCGCGCCATCAACCGTCTTGAGACGATCGACTCGGGAGCCATCTCGATCGACGGCAAGCCGCTGCCCCAGGAGGGCAAGGAGCTGGCCCGTCTCCGTGCGGACGTGGGCATGGTCTTCCAGTCGTTCAACCTCTTCGCGCACAAGACGGTGCTGGAGAACGTGACGCTGGGCCAGACCAAGGTGCGCAAGACCGGCAAGGCCGAGGCCGAGGAGAAGGCGCGCCGCCTGCTGGACCGCGTGGGCGTCGCCACCCAGGCCGACAAGTACCCCGCACAGCTCTCCGGCGGCCAGCAGCAGCGTGTGGCCATCGCCCGCGCGTTGGCGATGGACCCCAAGGTGATGCTCTTCGACGAGCCCACGTCGGCGCTCGACCCGGAGATGATCAACGAGGTCCTCGAGGTCATGCAGCAGCTCGCCCGCGACGGCATGACGATGATCGTCGTCACCCATGAGATGGGCTTCGCCCGCTCCGCCGCCAACCGTGTCGTCTTCATGGCGGACGGACGGATCGTCGAAGAGGCCGTGCCGGACCAGTTCTTCAGCAACCCGCGCAGCGACCGGGCGAAGGACTTCCTGTCGAAGATCCTCAAGCACTGACGCTTACGGCACCCATGGCCACCGCGTCCACTCACCACCAGCCGAAGCAAAGGATGTTCACCATGAAGTTCCGCAAGACCGCAGCCGCCGCGGCCGTTGTCGCCGCTCTCTCGCTGACCGCCACGGCCTGTGGCGGCGAGGAGGGCACGGCCGGTGACAAGCCGAAGGACCCGACCGGCGGCAAGAACGCGCCCAAGCTGCCCACGTACGACGTGAAGTCGGGCGTCAAGGTCGACTCGGCGGTGCTGAAGAAGGCCCAGAAGGCCGGCAAGATCGTCATCGGTGCCAAGGACGACCAGCCGTACCTGGGCTTCAAGGACAGCGCGGGCAAGCGGTCCGGCTTCGACATCGAGATCGCCAAGATGGTCGCGGCCGACCTCGGCTTCAAGCCCGACCAGATCGAGTTCAAGACGATCGACTCCGGCGTCCGCGAGACCACCATCTCCAAGGGCGACGTCGACCTGTACGTCGGTACTTACACGATCAACGACGAGCGCAAGAAGCAGGTCGGTTTCGCCGGTCCGTACTTCATGGCGGGCGCCGACCTCCTCATCCGCAGGGATGAGAAGGGCATCACCGGTCCCGACAGCGTCAAGGGCAAGAAGGTCTGCTCGATCGTCGGCTCCACGCCGCTCCAGGAGATCAAGAAGTCGAAGTACGGCGCCGAGACCGTCGAGCTCGCCAAGTACTCCGAGTGCGTGCAGCAGCTCATCAACAAGGAGGTCGACGCCGTCACCACGGACGACGCCATCCTCAAGGGCTACGCCGCGCAGCAGCCGAAGGCCCTGAAGGTCGTCGGCAAGCCCTTCACCAAGGAGCCGTACGGCATCGGCATGAGCAAGAACGACAAGGCTCTGCGTGACGCCGTCGCCGACGCCGTCGAGGCGCACCAGAAGAACGGCGACTACAAGAAGGCGTACGACGCGACGCTCGGCCTGTCCGGCTCGAAGTTCACCGAGCCGCCGGCCCTCGAGCGCTACTGACCGCAGGCCTTCCGTTCCACTCCCCGGCAGTGAGCCGACCGGGTCCCCGTACGCATCGCGGTGTGTGCGGGGACCGGCGCCCCCTGCCCGACCACTGCCGCCCACGAGGACATCCCCGTGAATGTACTGCTCGACCATCTGGCGGAATTCCGCGAGGGTTTCATAGGCACGGTCTGGCTGACCGTGGCCAGCAGCGTGCTCGCGCTGCTCCTTGGCATCGTGCTCGCCGGTTTCCGCGTCTCGCCGGTCCCGCCCCTGCGGTTCTTCGGCACCGCCTGGGTCACCCTGTTCCGGAACACGCCGCTGACGCTGCTCTTCCTCACCATCTGGTTCGCGGTGCCGCAGGTCTTCGACTTCGGCTTCGACCCCTGGACCAAGGCGCTGATCGTGCTCAGCGTCTACACCTCGTCGTTCGTCTGCGAGGCCGTGCGGTCCGGCATCAACACCGTGCCGCTCGGGCAGGCGGAGGCCGCCCGTTCGATCGGCATGACGTTCTTCCAGACCCTCGGCACGATCGTGCTGCCCCAGGCGGTGCGCACCGTGCTGCCGCCGCTGAGCAGCATCTTCATCGCGCTGACGAAGAACTCCGCCATCGCGGGCGCGTTCAGCGTGACGGAACTCTTCGGGTGGCAGAAGGTCCTCAGTGACCAGGGCTTCGCCATCGCCTGGCTCTTCCTCTGGGTGGCACTCGGCTACCTCGTGATCACTTTCACCATCAGCGGCCTCTTCCGGCTGCTTGAGCGGAGCCTGGAGGTCGCACGATGAGCTCCAGCGTTCTCTACGACTCCCCGGGGCCCAAGGCGCGGGTGCGCAACCGCGTCTACTCCGTCATCGGCACGGCCGCCATCCTCGGTCTCGTGGTCTTCGTGGTCATGCGGCTCGCCGACCGCGGCCACTTCGAGCCCGAGGTCTGGCAGACCTTCAACTACTCCAACGTCCGGGAGACCATCCGCGACGGCGTCCTCACGACGCTGAAGGTCTTCGCGCTCGCCGGTGTGCTGTCCCTGGTACTCGGCGCGCTGCTCGCGGTGGCCCGCGCCTCGGACCACCGCCCGGTCCGCTGGCTGGCCACCGGGTTCATCGAGCTGTTCCGCGCCATCCCGCTGCTGATCACGATCTACGCCCTCTGGGTGCTCTTCCTCACCTACAAGAGCGACCTGGGTGTCATCGGCGAGAACAACGGCTTCTGGGCCCTCGTCATCGGCCTCGCCGTCTACAACGGCTCGGTGCAGGCGGAGGTGCTCCGAGCGGGCTTCAACGCCGTCCCACGCGGTCAGGTCGAGGCGGCCTACGCCCTGGGACTCCGCAAGTCGCAGGTCATGACGATGCTGCTGCTGCCGCAGGCGGTCAGGTCCATGCTGCCGACGATCATCAGCCAGCTCGTTGTCACGCTGAAGGACACCTCCCTCGGCTACATCATCACGTACTCGGAGCTGCTGTACGCGGGCCGCCAGCTCGCCAACACCACCCTGGTCAACGGCCAGTACATCTACGTACCGGTGATCATGGTCGTCGGCACGATCTACGTGGCGATGTGTCTGGCGCTCTCCGGGCTCGCCACCTGGATCGAGAAGCGCGGGCGCCGCACCAAGACCGGCATCGCGGTGGCCGCCGCCGCCGAGCCCGCCGAGGCCCCGGGAGTCCTCGACACGGCCGCGACCGGGCCGGGCGACGCGCACGTGCCCGTGGGCGGTCCAGCAGGTGACACGGACGGTGGGGACGGTGCGGGCGGTGCCCCGGACGGCCTCAAGAAGGCGGACGACGGCACCGACGGACCGGTGGGCAAATCGAACTGACGCGTCGTAGACGCAGGTGAGTGTGGGGGGCGGCCCTGGGGGCCGCCCCCCTTCGTCCGTCCGGGCCCGGCTTCCCCTGCCGCCATTCCGCTACGCTGCGGCTACCCGATGCACACCATTGCCATCGTCACTTGACGCAAGCAGCGGCAATGGGTTGCATACGTTCTGTGATCGTGCACCGGGCTCCAACTGTCAGTTCCTGTACGTACGTCCAGCGCATCCGGGCAGCCCGGAACCTCGGAGCCCTTCGGGCCGGAGGGCGTGCGCCGTGGACCCGGTGATCGTCGTCGGCTCCGGACCCGTCGGACTCGCGCTCGCCCTCGCGCTCGCCCGGCACTCGGTGCCCACCGTCGTCCTGGACGAAGGACCCGGCAAGGACGAGCAGCGCCTCGCCCGCACGGTCGTGCTGCGCGAGGACACCGCCGCCTTCGTGGAACGCCTCGCGGGCCACTCCCTGGGCGGCCTCGAACTGGGTGCGCGCTGGACGCGCTGGCGCTCCGTACGGCGCAAACAGGTGATGTGCCAGCTCTCCTTCGACGACGAGATCCCCGCCCCCCTGCACCTGCCGCAGCACGTACTGACCGGGGCGCTGCGCGACGCCATCGCCGACGAGCGGCTCATCAAGGTCGCCGTGGACAGCAAGCTCGACTCCCTTGAGCAGGACGCCTCCGGAGTGACCGCCCACACGCGCGGGCCCAAGGCCACGTGGTGGCGCGGCAGTTATCTCGCGGGCTGCGACGGCTCCCGCTCGACGGTGCGCAAACTGCTCGACGTCCGCTTCCCGGGGCGCACGGCGGTGGAGCGACACGCCGTGGCCGCGCTGCGCACGGAACTTCCGTGGCCTGGTGAGGCGTTGTTGCACCGGATGCCTCCGTGGCGCGGCGGAGGCACGGAAGTGACGGGCCGCCCGCTCGCCGAAGGGGTGTGGCGGCTCGACTGGCTGCTTCCGCCGCGCGGCGACCTCGTGACCCCCGAGGCCCTCGTGCAGTGGATCAGAGCCACCCTCGCGGGCTGGTGCGAGAGCTCCACCCCGCCGTATGAACTGCTGGACACGGGCGTGCACACCGTCCACCACCGCCTGGCCCGGCGGTGGCGGGTCGGCCGGGCCTTCCTCGCGGGTGACGCCGCGCATCTGCTCGGCGCGCTCGGCACCCAGGGGCTCGACGAAGGGCTGCGGGACGCGGACAACCTCGCCTGGAAGCTGGCGCTGGCCTGGCATCACGGGGCGCACGACGCGCTGCTCGACAGCTATCAGGCCGAGCGGCGGGCCTGCGTGACCGCCCGGCTGCGCGCCGCCGACCAGTCCCTGCCGATACTGCGCGGCGGCAAGGGACTGCGCTCGTTCGTGCCGGGTGCCACGCGCGGGCACGACGCGCTGCTCACGGACGGTCACGTGGGACGCGGCCCGCTCGGCGCGCCCGCCTCGTACGCGAGCTCCCCGCTGGCGCCCGAGCCGTCCGAGTCGGAGATCGTCGTGGCCACCGAGCCGGGCTCGCCGGTGACGGACGTACGGGTGACGGCGCCCGACGGCACCTTCGTCCAGTTGCGGGAGCGGCTCGGGCGCGGCCATCTGCTCGTCCTGCTCGTCGCCCCGGGCACCGGGGTCTGGGAGCGGCGGCACTGGATGTCGGCGGGCCTCATGCCGAGGCTGGCCGCGGCCGTCGCGGCACTGCCGCACCACGCCGAGCTGCTCGTGGCCGAGAGCTACCCCGGGGCGCCCGCGCACTCGGTCCTGCTCGTACGCCCCGACGGCCACCTGGTCACCGCACTGGCCGGGGTGCGCCCCGCCGAGCTGTACGTGGCCGCGCGGACGGCGGTGGGCGGGGCGGCGCCCTCGGACGGGGCCGGGAAGGGGCAGTCCGAGCGACCGGCGAAGCAGCCCGGTCCCACGGAGGAGAGTGGACCGGCCGAGGGAGCCGGACCGGCCGAGCGGAACGGGCCG
>NZ_JASKYR010000196.1:0-10293 GCF_041028215.1 Streptomyces flavofungini | reverse complement strand
TCTGCCTCCCGCTCATCCCAGAACGACGACGTCCTCCGCGTCGAAGGCGACCTCCACCCGCTCCCCCACCTCCGGCGCCTCCCGGAGCGCGCATGCCGCCTCCAGGCGCGGCCCCTCCTTCGGCTGGAGGTGTACGGCGACATGGGTGCCCCGGAAGGTCCGCGCCGTGACCTCGCACGGCAGCCCCTCGTCGGCCGCCACGAGCCGCACTCCGGCCGGTCGCACCAGCAGTTCGCACCGCCCCGCCGGTGTCCCGTCCGGCACCGGAATCCGGCCCCACACCGTCTCGGCGCCACCGCCGGAGACCGTCGCCCCGGTGATGTTGTCGAAGCCGAGGAAGCGCGCCACGAACGCGTCGGCGGGGCGTTGCCACACGTCGAGCGGTGTGCCGGACTGGGCGATCCGCCCGTCCCGCATCACCACGACCCGGTCGGCGAGCGCGAAGGCCTCGCCCTGGTCGTGGGTGACGGCGAGCACAGTCGTGCCCAGTTCGTCGAAGAGCTCCCGCAACTCGACGACCAGCCGCTCCCGCAGCGAGCGGTCGAGCTGGCCGAGCGGCTCGTCGAGCATCAGGAGCCGGGGCCGGGGCGCCAGCGCGCGGGCCAGCGCGATCCGCTGCTGCTCACCGCCGGACAGCGAGGCCACCGCGCGCCGCTGCGCCTTCGGCAGCCCGACGAGCTCCAGCAGCTCGGCGACCCGCGCGGCCTGCCCGGCCCGCGAAGCACCGTGCATGCGCAGCCCGAAGGCGACGTTGCCCGCCACGTCACGCTGCGGGAAGAGCTGGTGGTCCTGGAACATCAGGCCGACGCCCCGCTTGTGCGCGGGCACCCCGCGCTGGTCACGCCCGTCGAGCTCGATCCGCCCCGCGTCGAGTCCTTGCAGCCCGGCGACGGCCCGCAGCAGCGTGGACTTCCCGCTGCCGCTCGGCCCGAGCACACACACGATCTCGTGCTCGGCGACCTCCAGGTCAACCGCGTCGAGCGCGGCCCGCGCCCCGAAGCGGACCGTCGCCTCACGCAGGCTCAGCAGGGCCGTCGTCATCAGAACTCTCCCGTGGTGCGATCGGCCCGAAGGCGTTCGAGAAGCAGCAGCGAGACCGCGCACACCACCATGAGGATCGTGGAGAGGGCCATCGCCTGCCCGTAGTTGAGGTCACCGGCGCGGCCGAGCAGCCGTGCCACGGCGACCGGCAGCGTCGGGTTGTCGGGCCGCGCGATGAACACGGTCGCCCCGAACTCGCCCAGCGACACGGCGAAGGCGAAGCCCGCCGCGATCAGCAGCGCCCGTCGCACCATCGGCAGGTCGACCTCCCGCCACGCCCGCAGCGGCGAGGCGCCGAGGACGGCCGCCGCCTCGCGAAGCCGTCCGTCCACCGCGCGCAGCACGGGCAGCATGGTGCGTACGACGAACGGCACCCCCACCAGCGCCTGGGCCAGCGGCACCAGGATCCAGGTGGCCCGCAGGTCGAGCGGCGGCTCGTCCAGCGTGATCAGGAACCCGAAACCGACGGTCACCGCCGAGACGCCGAGCGGCAGCATGAGCAGCGCGTCGAACCCCCGTACGAGGCGTCCGGCGCGCCGGGTGAGGGCGGCGGCCGCGAGTCCGCCGATCACGACCGCGATGGCCGTGGCGGCGATCGCGTACTGCAGGGAGTTCCAGATCGCCTCGATCGGCGGTACGAGGAAGGCGCCCCCGTCCGCCGAGGTCAGCTCGCGGAAGTAGGCGAGCCCGAAGCCGTCGGGTCCGTCGAGGGAGCGCTGGACCAGCACACCGAGGGGCAGCAGGATCAGCAGCGCGACCGAGGCCATGACCAGGCCGAGCAGGGTCCACTGGCCCGCCCCGCGCGGGCGGCGCGCGACGGTGGCGGCGTCCACGAGCTTCAGCGCGCTCTCGCGGCGGCGCACCGTCCACGCGTGGACCGCCAGGATCAGGCCCACCGCCGCGAACTGCACGACGGTGAGGACGGCGGCCGTCGGCAGGTCGAGGAGCTGGGCGGTCTGCCGGTAGATCTCCACTTCGAGCGTCGAGTACGCGGGTCCGCCGAGGATCTGTACGACGCCGAAGGAGGTGAAGGTGAAGAGGAAGACCATCAGCGCCGCCGCCGCGACGGCGGGCCCGAGCGCGGGCAGCGTCACCGTCCGCCAGGCGGTGAAGCGTGAGGCGCCGAGCATCCGGGCGGCCTCTTCCTGGCGCGGGTCGAGCTGGGCCCAGAGCCCGCCGACCGTGCGGACGACGACCGCGTAGTTGAAGAAGACGTGCGCGAGGAGGATCGCCCACACGGTGGTGTCAAGGCGCACGCCCCACAGCTCGTCGAAGAGCCCGCCGCGCCCGATGAGGGCGAGGAACGCCGTCCCGACGACGACCGTGGGCAGCACGAACGGCACGGTGACGACGGCCCGCAGCACCTGCTTGCCCGGGAAGTCGAAGCGCGCGAAGACGTACGCGGCCGGGAGCGCGATCAGCAGCGTGAGCGCGGTGGACGCGAGCGCCTGCCAGCTGGTGAACCACAGCACATGCCGGATGTCGGACTGCCCGAGCACCTCCGTGATCCGCCCGAACCGCCAGACGCCGTCGACGTGCAGCCCGCGCGCGACGATCGCCGTGACCGGATAGGCGAAGAAGACCGCGAAGAACGCGACGGGCAGGACCATCAGGCCGAGCCGAGCCGCGCTCCCGCGAGAGCGCCCCGTCATGGGGCGCCCCTTCACTTCAGTACGAGCGAGGTCCACGACTTGATCCACGGCTCGCGGTTGTCGGCGATCTTCTTCGGGTCCATGGTCTTCGGCTTCTCGACCGTCACGCCGTGCTCGGTGAACAGCTCGGGCAGCTTCGTGCCCGTGCGCACCGGGTTCACGAACATGTTCAGCGGCATGTCCTCCTGGAACTCCTTGCTCGCGAGGAAGTCGAGGAGCGCCTTGCCGCCCTTGGTGTTACCCGCGTTGCTGAGCAGGCCCGCGTACTCGACCTGGCGGAAGCAGGTGCCCGTCGCGACACCGGTCGGCGCCTGCTTGGGCTGCGGCTTGGCGTAGAGCACCTCGACCGGCGGGGAGGAGGCGTAGGAGACGACGAGCGGCCGGTCGCCCTTGGCCTTCCTGCCGCCCGCGGAACCGGAGAACTCCTCGTTGTAGGCCTGCTCCCAGCCGTCGACGACCTTGACGCCGTTGGCCTTGAGCTTCTTCCAGTAGCCTTCCCAGCCCTTGTCGCCGTACCGCGCGGCGGTGCCGAGCAGGAAGCCGAGGCCGGGCGAGGACGTGGACGCGTTCTCCGTCACCAGGAGGTTCTTGTACGCGGGCTTGGCGAGGTCGTCGAAGGACGTGGGCGGCGCCAGCTTCTTGTCGGCGAAGTACTTCTTGTCGTAGTTGACGCAGATGTCGCCGCTGTCGACGGGGGTCACACGGTGCTTGTCCTTGTCGGCCCGGTACTGGGCCTCGATGCCGTCCGCGCCCTTGACCTCGTACGACTGGAAGAGGTCGTGGTCCAGCGCCCGGGAGAGCAGGGTGTTGTCGACGCCGAAGAAGACGTCGCCCTGGGGATTGTCCTTGGAGAGGATGGCCTTGTTCACGGCGGCACCCGCGTCGCCGTCCTTCAGGACGGTGACCTTGTACCCCGACTTCTTCTCGAAGTCCTTCAGCACGTCCTTGGAGACGTTGAAGGAGTCGTGCGTGACGAGCGTGACCTTCTTGGAGTCGGCCTTGCCGGAGCCGCCGCCGGACCCGCACGCGCAGAGCGCGACGAGCCCGAGGCCCACGAGGGCGGCGGTGAGAACGGTCCGCTTACCGGCGAAGCTACGGGAGACGCTGTTGCCGAAGCCGTCGCCGAAGCCGTCGCTGGCGCTGAAGCCGTCGCTGGAACTGTCGGTGACGCTGTTGGTGTAGCTCACTGAGATGTCCTCCTGGGAGACCAGGAAGAGACGCGGCCCCGCCCGCGGGCCTGGGGCACGCGGGCAGGGCGCTACAGCTTGAGTAATGCCCGAACTTCCTACCCAGAATGACCTGGGCGAGGTTCAGAGGGTCTGCGGCCCACCTGTCCAAGGTGCCGCACTCTCAGCGCTGTGGCGCTCCCCTGTCGGAATATGCAGATGTGTGTACGAGCCCATGACGAGCCCGCCCATGACGAGCCCGTTCGACCGAAAGACTACCTCTCGGCGGCGGCGAGCTGGCCGCACGCCCCGTCGATCTCCTGGCCACGGGTGTCCCGGATGGTCACCGGCACCCCATGGGCGGCGATGGCCTCCACGAACGCCTTCTCGTCCTCGGGTCGCGAGGCCGTCCACTTGGAGCCCGGCGTCGGGTTCAGCGGAATGAGGTTGACGTGCACCGGCTTGCCCTTGAGCATCCGGCCGAGACGGTCACCGCGCCACGCCTGGTCGTTGATGTCGCGGATCAGCGCGTACTCGATGGAGAGGCGGCGACCGGACTTGGCCGCGTACTCCCAGCCGGCGTCGAGCACCTCGCGCACCTGCCAGCGCGTGTTGACCGGGACGAGGGTGTCGCGCAGCTCGTCGTCCGGCGCGTGCAGCGAGATCGCGAGGCGGCACTTGAAGCCCTCGTCGGAGAACCGGTGGATCGCGGGCACGAGGCCCACCGTCGACACCGTGATCCCGCGCTGCGAGAGGCCGAGGCCGTCCGGCTCGGGGTCGGTGAGGCGGCGGATGGCGCCGGTCACGCGGTTGTAGTTGGCCAGCGGCTCGCCCATGCCCATGAAGACGATGTTGGAGAGCCGCGCGGGACCGCCGGGGATCTCGCCGTCCCGCAGCGCGCGCATGCCGTCCACGATCTGGTGCACGATCTCGCCCGTCGACAGGTTCCGGTCGAGACCGGCCTGGCCCGTGGCGCAGAACGGGCAGTTCATCCCGCAGCCCGCCTGGGAGCTGATGCACATGGTGACGCGGTCGGGGTAGCGCATGAGCACCGACTCCACCAGCGTCCCGTCGAAGAGCCGCCAGAGCGTCTTGCGGGTGGTGTCGTCGTCACAGCTGATGTGCCGCACCACGGACATCAGATCGGGCAGCAACGCTTCCCGGAGCTTCTCGCGCGCACCGGCGGGGATGTCGGTCCACTCCGCGGGGTCATGGGCGTACCGCGCGAAGTAGTGCTGCGAGAGTTGCTTGGCGCGGAACGGCTTCTCGCCGGTGGCGGCGACGGCTTCCTTGCGCTCGGCGGGCGTGAGGTCGGCGAGATGCCGCGGCGGCTTCTTGGCACCGCGGGGCGCGACGAAAGTGAGTTCTCCGGGCTTAGGCATGGTCCTTCCAGTGTCGCAGACATACGACGAGGGGCCCGCCGCCCTGTGGACAACGCGCCCCTTCGTACGTTTACGCAGGTCAAACAGTTATGCCAGCCCTCTCCGCCGAGGAGACCCCGCGTCAGCCGGAGCCGACGAAGACGACGAGGAGCAGCCAGACCACCGGAGCCGTCGGCAGGAGGGAGTCCAGGCGGTCCATGATGCCGCCGTGGCCCGGCAGCAGCGTGCCCATGTCCTTGATGCCGAGGTCCCGCTTGATCATCGACTCGCCGAGGTCGCCCAGCGTGGCGCTCGCCGCGACCGCGAGGCCGATCAGCAGGCCCTGCCACCAGGCCCCGCCGTCGATGAGGAACTCCATGCACAGCGCGCCCGCGGCCATCGCGAAGGTGACCGCGCCGACCAGGCCCTCGCGGGTCTTGCCGGGGCTGATGCGGGGTGCGAGCTTGTGCTTGCCGAAGCGCCAGCCGATCGCGTACGCCCCGGTGTCGCTGACCACGGTCAGGAGCAGGAACGTGAGCACCCGCTGCGGGCCGTCGTCCGCGGTGAGCATCAGGGCCACGAACGTGGCGAGGAACGGTACGTAGAACGCGGCGAACACGCCCGCCGTGACGTCCTTCAGATAGCCCTCGGGAGGCTCCGTCATGCGCCAGACGAGCACCGCGAGCGCGGTGAGCGCCATCGCCACCCACGCGCCCTCGGTCCCGCGGACATAGCCCGCGACGACCATCGCCGCGCCGCCCACCGCGAGCGGCACCAGCGGCGCCTTGATGGCCTTGCGCTCCTGGAGCCGGGAGGTGAGCTCCCAGAGGCCGACGACGACGGCGACCGCTATGACACCGATGAAGACGGCCTTCACGATGAAGAGCGACGCGATGATCACCGCGCCGAGCCCCACGCCGACTCCTATGGCCGCCCCGAGATCACGGCCCGCGCTCTTCTTCTGCGGGGGCTGCGACGGCTGCGGAGCCGCCGGGGCGGGCTGTGGTGCGCTGGGCATGGGCTCCTGCGGGGGCTCGTCACGGAACAGGGGGCCGCCCGTCCGAGTGACCCCCCGGCCGTCGTCCTGGTCTGAGCCGCTCACGGGAACGTCAGGCACGATGGGCATGGGCCGCGTCTCGGACGGAAGCAGCGCGTCCTGCGCATCGTACGCGGGACCTGCCGGGGGCGCGCCCCGACCGGGTCCCTGGTCGGGCGTCCCCCAGTACCCGGTTCTGGGCGGCGCCCCCCAGGAAGAGTCGTTCACGGATCGGTTTCCTAGTTTTCGGGGTTCCTCGGACCGGAGCCTCAGACTTCGAGCAGCTCGGCTTCCTTGTGCTTGAGCAGCTCGTCCACCTGGGCGACGTACTTCGCGGTGGTGTCGTCCAGCTCCTTCTCCGCGCGGCGGCCCTCGTCCTCGCCGATGTCGCCGTCCTTGATCGCCTTGTCGATGGCGTCCTTGGCCTTGCGGCGCACCGAGCGGATCGACACCTTCGAGTCCTCGGCCTTGCCCTTGGCGACCTTGATGTAGTCCCGGCGGCGCTCCTCGGTGAGCTCGGGGAAGGTCACCCGGATGATGCTGCCGTCGTTGCTCGGGTTGACGCCGAGGTCGGAGTCGCGGATGGCCTGCTCGATGTTGCGCAGCGCGCTCTTGTCGAACGGGGTCACCACGGCCATCCGCGGTTCGGGAACCGAGAACGAGGCGAGCTGGTTGATCGGCGTCAGCGCGCCGTAGTAGTCGGCCACGATCTTGTTGAACATCGCCGGGTGCGCACGGCCGGTGCGGATCGCGGCGAAGTCCTCCTTGGCGACCACGACAGCCTTCTCCATCTTCTCCTCGGCCTCGAGGAGGGTCTCTTCGATCACCACTTGCTCCTGCGTGTCTTGAGTAGGCCCGGCCGGCACGGGGTGGCCGGCTGCGTCGCGTGTCTTTCCTGCACGGTGTCCGACCGGCAGGGCTTTGTCCATCCCCTCAAGGGGCGTCTCGCGTACGTTCCTTGAGGCTGGTCCAGGTCCCTGGGGTCAGGCGCGGCTTCCCTGATCGCCCACGAGAGTGCCGATCTTCTCACCCTTGACGGCCCGGGCGATATTGCCCGTGGAGAGCAGCTCGAAGACCAGGATGGGCAGCTTGTTGTCCCGGCACAGCGTGATCGCGGTCATGTCGGCGACCTTGAGGTCGCGGGTGATGACCTCTCCGTAGCCGAGCGCGTCGAACTTCACCGCGTCGGGGTTGGACTTCGGATCGGAGTCGTAGACGCCGTCCACGCCGTTCTTGCCCATGAGCAGCGCCTCGGCGTCGATCTCCAGGGCGCGCTGGGCGGCGGTGGTGTCGGTGGAGAAGTACGGCATGCCCATGCCCGCACCGAAGATGACCACACGGCCCTTCTCCAGGTGGCGCACGGCGCGCAGCGGGATGTACGGCTCCGCGACCTGGCCCATGGTGATGGCCGTCTGGACGCGGCAGTCGATGCCCTCCTTCTCCAGGAAGTCCTGGAGGGCGAGGCAGTTCATGACCGTGCCGAGCATGCCCATGTAGTCGGAGCGGGCACGGTCCATGCCGCGCTGCTGGAGCTCGGCGCCGCGGAAGAAGTTGCCGCCGCCGATGACTACGGCGATCTGGGCGCCGTCGCGGACCACGGCCGCGATCTCCCTGGCGATGGCGTGCACCACGTCGGGGTCGACCCCGAGGCCGCCACCACCGGCGAACGCCTCACCGGAGAGCTTCAGCAGAAAGCGCCCGGCAACTTTGCCGTCGTCGTCACTCTTGGAGTCGGCCTTGGTGGTCATGGTGATCTCGCTTCTCTTACTTGACACACATACGAAGAAGGCCACTGCCGGCGGGGTGTCGTTCGCATCCCATGCTCGGCAATGGCCTCCTCGTCAGATCCTGCGGTCCTGCGTCGCGTCCGGGCATCCCCTCGCGGAGATCCTCGCACGCGGGCGACCGCTGTCGACCCTAGCGGGGTCTACCGTCGATCGCGGTACGGACTCAGATGCCGACCTTGATGCGCGAGAAGCGCTTCAGGGTGACACCGGCCTCGGCGAGAACCTTCTCGACCGACTTCTTGTTGTCCAGCGCGTACGGCTGGCCGAGGAGGGTGGCCTCCTTGAAGAAGCCGTTGACGCGACCCTCGACGATCTTGGGGAGAGCGGCCTCGGGCTTGCCCTCGGCGCGGGTGGTCTCCTCGGCGACGCGGCGCTCGGTCTCGACGACCTCGGCCGGGACGTCCTCACGGGAGAGGTACTTCGGCGCGAAGGCGGCGATGTGCTGGGCGATGCCCTTGGCCACGTCGGCGTCGGCCTTGTCCAGCTCGACGAGGACACCGATCTGCGGGGGCAGGTCGGGCATCGTGCGGTGCATGTACGCGGAGACGTAGGCGCCCGAGAACTGCGCGAAGCGGTCCAGGACGATCTTCTCGCCGAGGTTGGCGTTGGCCTCGTCGACGTACGCCTGGACGGTCTTGCCGGCCTCGATCTCGGACGCGAGCAGCGTCGCGATGTCGGCCGGGGAGGTCTTGGCGATGTGGGCGGCGAGGTTGTTCGCCACGGCCTGGAACTTCTCGCCCTTGGCGACGAAGTCCGTCTCGCACTTCAGCTCGACGATGACACCGGAGGTGTTGTCGTCGGCGATGAGGGAGACCACGGCGCCGTTCTCGGCGGAGCGGCCCTCGCGCTTGGCGACGCCCTTCTGGCCCTTGATGCGGAGCGCCTCGACGGCCTTGTCGACGCTGCCCTCGGCCTCGTCGAGCGCCTTCTTGCAGTCCATCATGCCGGCGCCCGTGAGCTCACGGAGCTTCTTGACGTCAGCGGCGGTGTAGTTCGCCATGATCGAAATTTCTCTCTCGAAGTCTGAGATCTACGGAGGTGTACGGGTGAACGGCGGGGGCCGATCGGGCCCCCGCCGTCATCTACCGAACCTGTGCGGTCAGGCCTGCTCGGCGTCCGCGGCCGGGGCCTCGGCGGCGGGCGCCTCGGCGGCCGGAGCCTCAGCGGCGGGCGCCTCGGCGGCGGCCTCGGCCGGCTTGTCCTCGGCCTTGGGGGCCTCGGTCTCGTCAGCCTTCTTCTCGCCCTCGAGCAGGTCGCGCTCCCACTCGGCGAGCGGCTCGCCGGCGGCCTTCTCGCCCGGCTTCGAGTCACCGGTGGCGACGCCGGAACGGGCGATGAGGCCCTCGGCGACGGCGTCGGCGATCACGCGGGTGAGCAGGGTGACGGAGCGGATCGCGTCATCGTTGCCGGGGATCTTGTAGTCGACCTCGTCGGGGTCGCAGTTGGTGTCGAGGATGGCGACGACCGGGATGTTGAGCTTCCGGGCCTCACCGACCGCGATGTGCTCCTTCTTGGTGTCCACGATCCAGACGGCGCTGGGCACCTTCTGCATCTCGCGGATACCACCGAGGGTCTTCTCCAGCTTGGCCTTCTCGCGCGAGAGCACGAGAAGCTCCTTCTTGGTGAGACCCGACGCGGCGACGTCCTCGAAGTCGATCTGCTCGAGCTCCTTGAGGCGCTGCAGACGCTTGTAGACGGTCGAGAAGTTGGTGAGCATGCCGCCCAGCCAGCGCTGGTTGACGTAGGGCATGCCGACGCGGGTGGCCTGCTCCGCGATGGCCTCCTGCGCCTGCTTCTTCGTGCCGACGAACATGACCGTGCCGCCGTGGGCGACGGTCTCCTTGACGAACTCGTAGGCGCGGTCGATGTACGACAGCGACTGGAGCAGGTCGATGATGTAGATGCCGTTGCGCTCGGTGAAGATGAAGCGCTTCATCTTCGGGTTCCAGCGACGGGTCTGGTGACCGAAGTGGACGCCGCTTTCCAGCAGCTCCCGCATCGTGACGACGGCCATGGCCGTTCTCCTTGAGATTCTCGGTTGTGCCGCGTGTGCCGGACGGCACTCGCGCCTGACGCCCGCTGTGCGCCTTGCCACTAGGGACCGAGGGGCGCTGACACCGGCTGTTGACGGCCTGATGTCGGGGCGTGCGAAGTCGACCCGGTGACCCGGATCGCCACAAGAAGTGTACGGGACCCGCGAGGCACCCGGTGACGCCGCTGCCCTTGACCAGGTGACGGGCACTTTTTCCG
>NZ_JASKYR010000195.1:0-11775 GCF_041028215.1 Streptomyces flavofungini | reverse complement strand
GCGCATCACGGCGGCGCCGAGCGGTGCGCTGCACTGGCTGCGGGCCGCCGTGTGGGCGTCGATGAGCGCCTGTTCGGCGGCGTTGCGCGCGGTCGGCCGCGGGAGGCCGACGACGCCGGGGCCCGCGACGACCAGGCGGAGACCGTCCTGCTCGGGCTCGCCCGCGGCTCCGGCATCCGCTCCCTGTCCGGAATGGCCGCGACCTCGGGGGTCGCGGGCCGTTACCGCCGACCGTTCCTGCACGTCGACCGCCAGACGGCGCGCAAGGCGTGCATGGTCCAGGCGCTGCCCGTCTGGGACGACCCGCACAACGCCGACCCCGCCTACACCCGCTCCCGGCTGCGCCACGAGGGCCTCCCCGCCCTGGAGAAGGCGCTCGGCAAGGGCGTCGTCGAGGCGCTCGCCCGGACGGCCCAGCTCTCCCGCGACGACGCCGACGCCCTCGACACCTGGGCCGCCCAGGCCGAGACGTCGGTGCGCGACGCCACCGGCCTCCTGGAGTGCGCCAAGCTCTTCGCCCTGCCGCCCGCCGTGCGCCGCCGCATCGTGCGCCGCGCCGCGATCGAGGCGGGCGCGCCCGCCGGTTCGCTGTTCGCCCGGCACATCGAGGAGGTCGACCGCCTCATCACCGGCTGGCGCGGTCAGGGAGCCATCAATCTCCCGGGCAAAGTCGTGGCCCAGCGCCAGGGTGGCAGACTGGTCATCCGGCAAGGCTGACGAGGACCGTGCGCACTGCGGGACCCCGTCGGCCGGTGGGACGACCGAAAGTGATGCGGGTGGACGCGAAAGACATGGGCACCGACCTCAAGTCGGTGCTCATCACCAAGGAAGAGATCGACGCGAAGCTGGCTGAGCTGGCCGCGAAGATCGACGCGGAGTACGCGGGCAAGGACCTGCTGATCGTCGGTGTCCTCAAGGGCGCGGTGATGGTCATGGCGGACCTGGCGCGTGCGCTGTCCACCCCGGTCACGATGGACTGGATGGCCGTCTCGTCGTACGGCGCGGGCACCCAGTCCTCCGGCGTCGTCCGGATCCTCAAGGACCTGGACACCGACATCAAGGGCAAGCACGTCCTGATCGTCGAGGACATCATCGACTCCGGTCTGACGCTGTCCTGGCTGCTCTCCAACCTCGGCTCCCGCGAGCCCGCCTCCCTTGAGGTGTGCACGCTGCTGCGGAAGCCCGAGGCGGCGAAGGTCGCGATCGACGTGAAGTGGATCGGTTTCGACATCCCCAACGAGTTCGTGGTGGGCTATGGCCTGGACTTCGCGGAGAAGTACCGCAACCTCCCCTTCGTCGGAACGCTCGCTCCGCACGTCTACGGCGGCTGACGCCGGCGGCACCGTGTGCGGCGGCGGGGAACCCTCACCCGTTTCCCGCCGTTGGACCAAGCGAAGGCGGTATTGCCAGCCGTCCCGTGCGGCTTCGGGTCACAATGCTGGGGTACCGTCCGAAGAACAGTCTTTATCAAACTCACTATGGCAGGAGGGACGGGGCGTCATCGCTCCGTATGGATGGACGTGAAGCGATACTTCCGTGGGCCAGTCATGTGGATCGTGCTGGCCGTCCTTGCCGTGGTCGTGTTGATGCAGGTCGTCGGCTCGTCCGGTGGCTACAAGACGGTTGACACAGGTCAGGTCGTCCAGGCGATCAACGACAACAAGGTCAAGTCGGCCAAGCTCACCACCGGTGACGAGCAGACCATCAAGGCCGAGCTCATCGACGGCGAGAAGGTCAAGGGCAGCAGCAAGATCCAGGCGAGCTACATCGGCGACCAGGGCGTCGACCTCGCCAAGTCCTTGCAGGCCAAGTACGAGGACAAGAAGATCAAGGACGGTTACACCGTCTCCCCGTCGAAGCAGAACCCCTTCGTCGGCATCTTGCTCTCCCTCCTCCCCTTCGTCCTCATCGTCGTCGTCTTCCTGTTCCTGATGAATCAGATGCAGGGCGGCGGCTCCCGGGTCATGAACTTCGGGAAGTCCAAGGCCAAGCTGATCACCAAGGACACCCCCAAGACGACCTTCTCCGATGTCGCGGGTTCGGACGAAGCGGTCGAGGAGCTCCACGAGATCAAGGAGTTCCTCCAGGAGCCGGCGAAGTTCCAGGCCGTCGGCGCCAAGATTCCCAAGGGCGTGCTCCTCTACGGCCCGCCCGGCACCGGCAAGACGCTCCTCGCGCGCGCCGTCGCCGGTGAGGCCGGAGTCCCGTTCTACTCGATCTCTGGTTCCGACTTCGTCGAGATGTTCGTCGGTGTCGGTGCCTCCCGGGTCCGCGACCTCTTCGAGCAGGCCAAGGCGAACGCCCCGGCGATCGTCTTCGTCGACGAGATCGACGCGGTCGGCCGTCACCGCGGTGCCGGTCTCGGCGGTGGCCACGACGAGCGCGAGCAGACGCTGAACCAGCTCCTCGTCGAGATGGACGGCTTCGACGTGAAGGGCGGCGTCATCCTGATCGCCGCCACGAACCGCCCCGACATCCTCGACCCCGCGCTGCTGCGCCCCGGCCGCTTCGACCGGCAGATCGCCGTCGACCGCCCGGACATGCAGGGCCGTCTGGAGATCCTCAAGGTCCACCAGAAGGGCAAGCCGGTCGCCCCGGACGTCGACCTGGGCGCGGTCGCGCGGCGCACGCCGGGCTTCACGGGCGCCGACCTGTCGAACGTGCTGAACGAAGCGGCGCTCCTCACGGCACGCAGCGACAAGAAGCTGATCGACAACCACTCGCTTGACGAGGCGATCGACCGGGTGGTCGCGGGCCCGCAGAAGCGGACCCGGATCATGTCCGACAAGGAGAAGAAGATCACCGCGTACCACGAGGGCGGACACGCCCTGGTCGCGGCGGCCTCCCCGAACTCGGACCCGGTCCACAAGATCACCATCCTGTCCAGAGGCCGGGCCCTGGGTTACACCATGGTCCTGCCCGAAGAGGACAAGTACTCCACCACGCGCAATGAGATGCTCGACCAGCTCGCGTACATGCTGGGCGGGCGCGCGGCCGAGGAGCTCGTCTTCCACGACCCGACCACGGGCGCGGCGAACGACATCGAGAAGGCCACGGCCACCGCACGCGCGATGGTCACGCAGTACGGCATGACCGAGCGTCTCGGCGCGATCAAGTTCGGCGGGGACAATTCCGAGCCGTTCCTCGGGCGCGAGATGGCGCACCAGCGGGACTACTCCGAAGAGGTCGCCGCGCTGGTCGACGAAGAGGTCAAGAAGCTCATCGAGACCGCGCACAACGAAGCGTGGGAGATCCTCGTCGAGAACCGCGACGTCCTGGACAACCTGGTCCTCCAGCTCCTGGAGAAGGAGACCCTCGGCAAGGAGCAGATCGCCGAGATCTTCGCGCCGATCGTGAAGCGTCCGGCCCGTCCGGCGTGGACCGGCTCCTCGCGGCGTACGCCCTCGACCCGCCCGCCGGTGCTCTCCCCCAAGGAGCTGTCGCTGACGAACGGTGCGAACGGCGCCAGCCCCGCGATCTCCGCGGGCAGCACGGAGCAGCCCATCGAGGTGGCCCCGGAGGACCGCCCCGAGAGCTGAGCCCCGCGCTCCCCGGCAAGCCCGGAATGAATGCCGCGCCCCCCAGGTTTTAGCCTGGGGGGCGCGGCATTTCCGCAGCCCCGCGCAGGACGCACAGGAACGAGGCACACACATGACCGACCCGGTGACGCTGGACGGCGAGGGCTCGATCGGCGAGTTCGACGAGAAGCGCGCCGAGAACGCCGTGCGCGAGCTGCTGATCGCCGTGGGTGAGGACCCCGACCGTGAGGGCCTGCGCGAGACTCCTGGGCGTGTGGCGCGGGCGTACAAGGAGATATTCGGCGGCCTGTGGCTCAATCCGGAGGACGTCCTGACGACGACGTTCGACCTGGGCCACGACGAGATGGTGCTGGTCAAGGACATCGAGGTGACCTCGTGCTGCGAGCATCACCTGGTCCCCTTCAGGGGTGTGGCGCACGTCGGGTACATCCCGTCGACCAGTGGAAAGATCACTGGTCTGTCGAAGCTCGCCCGCCTCGTGGACGTGTACGCACGCCGCCCGCAGGTGCAGGAACGTATGACCACGCAGATCGCCGACTCCCTCATGGAGATCCTGGAGCCGCGCGGGGTGATCGTGGTCGTCGAGTGCGAGCACATGTGCATGTCGATGCGCGGTATCCGCAAGCCGGGAGCCAAGACCATCACCTCGGCGGTGCGCGGGCAGTTGCGTGACCCCGCGACGCGCAATGAGGCGATGAGTCTGATCATGGCCCGTTAAGAGCCTCACGTCCCGCTCAACTCGCTTTTCACGTACGGAAATTGTGGATCAAAGAGTTGGACGGTCGCGCGTCCTGGCCGGAAGACTGCGTGCATGACATCAACTAGCGCGCAGTCCCTGCCCACCCGGAAGCTCGGCGGTCTTAAGGTCTCGGCCCTCGGCTACGGCGCGATGGTGCTCTCGCCGGGGGTGTACGGCGAGGTCGACGACGAGCGCGGCGAGCGGGCGCTCCTCGCGGCGGTCGACGCGGGCGCCACGATCATCGACACTTCCGACGGGTACGGCGCCGACGGGCACAATGAACGGCTCATCGGCAAGGCCCTGCGAGGCCGCAGAGACCAGGTCGCGATAGCCACCAAGTTCGGGTTCCGGCTGCCCGAGGGCGTCGAGCCGCACCCCTTTCCCATCGGATACGCCTTCGGGGAGCTCGCGGTCAACGGTGACCCGAAGCATGTCCGCGGTTACGCCGAGGCGAGCCTGCGGAGCCTGGAGACGGACTACATCGACCTGTACTACCCGCACTTCCCGGACCCGCAGATTCCTCTTGAGGACACCGTCGGGGCGGTCGCCGAGCTGATCGGTGAGGGCCTCGTGCGCCACCTCGGGCTCTCCAACGTCACGGCCGAGCAGCTCCGGGCGGCGCACGCCGTGCATCCGGTGTCGGCGGTGCAGATCGAGTGGTCGATGTGGAAGCCCGCCGAGCCGGAACTTCTGGCGGCGGCGCGGGAGCTGGGGGTCGGCCTCGTGCCGTGGTCGCCGCTCGGCGCCGGGTTCCTGACCGGCACGGTCGGCCAGGTCGCGGAGGGCGACTTCCGGCAGAACGCGCCGCGCTTCGACGCGGCCAACCTCAAGGCGAACAACGACCGCTTCGCGCCCGTACGCGGTGTCGCCGAGGAGCTGGACATCACCCCGGCGCAGCTCGCGCTCGCCTGGCTGCTGCACCAGGACCCGAACGTGGTGCCGATCCCGGGCAGCCGTACCCCGAAGCACATCGAGGAGAACCTCGCCGCCGCGCACGTCACGCTGGACGCCGGGGTCCTCTCCCGCCTGGAGCGCATCCTCGGCGAGACCGAGGTCGAGGGCGGCACGCTGCTCTAGCCCACGCGGCCGAGGTGCCTCACGCGGCCCAGGTGCCTTCGGGGCCCCACGCGCCTCACGCGGCCCGCGGGCGGCTCCCGTGGCCTTCAGGCCGCCGGGGCCGCCTGGCCGTCCTCGTCGTCGTCCTCGGGGAGCTTGCAGACCCGCTCCAGGAAGAAGGCGGCGGCTATCACCGCGATGCCCATGACGACCGAGAGCCCGGCATAGACCGCCTGGTCGCGGCGGGCGGGAATGTCGAGGAATTCGAGCAGGAACGCGCCCGTGCCGCCGTACATCCCCGCGACGAGTGCCGCTACCAGGGCGCTGGCCTGGCCGAAGACGACGGCGCGGGCGGCCATCATCGGCTCGACGCCCTTGGCGCCGGGGCGGCGCTCCCGCTGGGCGCGCAGGCGCGAGCGCAGCGAGAGCGCCGTCGAGAGCAGCACGACGGCGATCACCGCGAGCACGATGGGCGCGGCCAGCGGGACCTTCGGCAGGGTGCCCACGGAGTCCCAGAGCCGGGCACCCGACCAGGACAGCACTCCGGCCGCGACGAAGAGGCCGGCCAGCGTCCTGATGCGCAGTTGCTTCACGAATGACCCTTCATAGCCCTCGTCCGGATCGCGGACGGATCTTGTAGACCTTAACGACTACTCGGGCAGCCGGAGTTCCAGGTCGGCGCGGGGCGCGACACCCTCGCGGGTCAGGGCCGCCAGCAGCTCGGCCACGGAGCCGCGGCCGGTCAGGCTGGCCTGGGGGTCGACGTCGTGCCACGGGGCGAGGACGAAGGCACGCTCGTGCGCGCGCGGGTGGGGCAGCGTGAGCGCCGGGTCGTCGGAGATCACGTCGGCGTACGACACGATGTCGACGTCGATCGTGCGCGGGCCCCAGCGCTCGTCGCGGACGCGGTGGAAGGCCTCCTCGACGGCCTGCGCGCGCTCCAGGAGCGAGGCGGGCGGGAGGGTCGTCTTCACCACGACCACCGCGTTGAAATACGCCGGCTGGGAGTCGGGCTCGACGCCCCACGGCTCCGTCTCGTACACCGGAGAGACCGCCTTGACCCGCAGGCCGGGGGTGTCCTCCAGGGCGTCGACGGCGCCCTGGAGCGTCTCCAGGCGGTTGCCGAGATTGCTGCCGAGGGAGATCACGGCGCGGTGCGGGTTGGACAGGGTGTGGTCCGCCGCGTCCACCTGCTCGACCACGGAGGTGGGCACCGGCTGGACGGTCGGGTCGCTCTGACCCGCTTTGAAGGGCGCACTCATACTCGGCTCCGGGTGATGGTGACGGTGACGTCGTCGAAGGGCACGGTGATCGGGGCGTCCGGCTTGTGCACGCACACCTCGACCTCCAGGACTCCGTCGTGCTTCAGACAGGCCTGGGCGATGCGCTCCGAGAGCGTCTCGATGAGGTCGACGGGATCGCCCTCGACGACGGCCACGACCTCCTCGGCCACGACCCCGTAATGCACGGTTTTCGCCAGGTCGTCGTCGGCCGCGGCCGCTCGCGTGTCCAGGCCGAGAACCAGGTCCACGATGAAGGTCTGGCCCTCTTCGCGCTCCCGCGGATAGACACCGTGGTGCCCGCGGGCCTTGAGGCCGCGCAGCGCGACACGATCCACGCGAATCACTCCTGCAATCGTCGGTATCGGCAGGCCTGCACCGAGTGCGGTCGGCGCTCCAGCCTCGATCGAATCTACCTGCGAGCACTGACAGAGCTCGCTCGCGGGGCCCGTGGGACCGGCCACACCCTTGGCCCCTACCCATTAGGCGGGCGTCTCGTCGCTCTCGTCGTCCTCTGTTTCGGCGAGTACGGGAGAGGCGTGGTGCGACCAGAGTTTCCAGCCGTCCGGTGTGCGGCGGAACACATTGGTGGCGACCACGAGCTGGCCCACGAGAGGCCCCAGCTCACCGCCGCCCTCCGGGGGCGGGCCGCCGCTGAGGATGTTCTCGGTGCATGTCACGAGGGCGGTGTCACCGGCCACGCCGACCTTGACGTCGGTGAGGAAGAACTGGATGTACTCGGTGTTGGCCATGATCAGCGCGTATGACCTGAGGACCTCGCCGCGGCCGGTGAGGACCGGCCAGCCGGGGTGCACGCAGGAGATCGCGGTGCCGTCGTCGGCCACCTCGTCGTCCGCCTGGTCATCGGCCGCCGTGGTGTCGGCGGCGGAGTCCAGCCACAGGTCGGAGACCTCGTCGAAGTCGCCGCGCTCCAAGGCCTCGTAGAAGGCGGTGTTGGCGCTCTCGACCTGCTCGACGTCGGTACGGGCCCCGGTCACCGGCTGTCGCCCGCCGCGTCCGTCACGGCCTGGGCGACGCGTACGGCGTCGGCGGTGGCCCGGACCTCGTGCACGCGCACGGCCCAGGCGCCCTGGTGGGCGGCGATGGCGGAGACCGCGGCGGTGGCGGCGTCGCGCTCACGGGCGGGCGGCGGGGCGCCCTCGGGACCGGCGAGCACCCGGCCGAGGAAACGTTTGCGGGAGGCGGCGACCAGGATCGGGTGGCCCAGCTCGCGCAGCCGGTCGAGGCGGGCGATCAGGGCGAGGTCGTGCTCGGCCCTCTTGGAGAAGCCGAGGCCCGGGTCGACGACGACGCGCTCGGGGGCGATGCCGCCCTCGATGGCGGCCCGCACGCGCGCGTGGAGCTCGTCGACGACTTCGGAGACCACGTCGTCGTACGCGGGCTCGGCGTGTATGTCGGTGAGGAAGCCGCGCCAGTGCATGACGACGAAGGGGGCGCCCGCGGCGGCGACCGCGGGGACCATGCGCGGGTCGGCGAGGCCGCCGCTCACGTCGTTGACCAGGACGGCGCCCGCCGCGAGCGCCTGCTCGGCGACGGTGGCGCGCATCGTGTCCACGGAGACGGCGACGCCCTCGGCGGCCAGCCCGCGCACCACGGGGACGACGCGCCTGAGTTCCTCGTCCTCGTCCACGCGCGTGGCGCCGGGGCGGGTGGACTCGCCGCCGACGTCGACCAGGTCGGCGCCCTGCGCGACCAGGTCGATGCCGTGCTTGACGGCGGCCGTCGTGTCGAACCAGCGACCGCCGTCGGAGAAGGAGTCCGGCGTCACGTTCACGACGCCCATGACCGCACAGCGGTCCCATTCCGGCAGCCCCTGGACGGCGACTGGCTGGGCGCCCTGCCCGCGCAACGTACTCATGGCTCCAGCCTAGGCCCGGTCGGCGGCGGGTTACGCCGCCTGGACCTCACGCTCCGTGGTCCCGTGCGGACAGGGGCGGCGCTGTGCGGTGCCCCTGCGCAGGAAGCGGGGGAGCGAGAGCGTCACGAAGCCCTCGGCCTGCATGGCGGCGAAGCCGATGCGGGGCAGGTCCTTGCTGGAGCGGTAGACCACGAAGCGGGGCTCCCAGCGGGGCCGGAACTTCGCGTTGAACTTGTACAGGGACTCGATCTGGAACCAGCGCGAGAGGAAGACCAGCAGGCCGCGCCAGGCGCGCAGGACCGGGCCCGCGCCGATCTTCTCGCCGCGCGCGAGGGCCGCGCGGAACATGGCGAAATTGAGCGACACGCGCGCGATGCCGAGCTTGGGGGCGGCCTGGAGGGCGGCCACGATGAGCAGCTCGTTCATGCCGGGGTCGGCGGAGCGGTCGCGGCGCATGAGGTCGAGGGAGACGCCGTCCTTGCCCCACGGGACGAAGTGCAGGACGGCCTTCAGGTCGCCATAGGGTCCGGGCTCCGCGTCGGCCTTGTGGGCGGTGGCGATCAGGCAGTCGCCGTCGCCCGGGTCGCCGATGCGGCCGAGCGCCATGGAGAAGCCGCGCTCGGTCTCGGTGCCGCGCCAGTCCTCGGCGGCCTCCTTGATCCGGGCGAGTTCCCGATCGCCGAGGTCACGGATGCGCCGTACGCGCGTCTCGTAGCCATTGCGCTCGATCCGCTTGACCATCTGGCGTACGTTGCGCATCGCACGCCCGGACAGGGAGAAATCCGCGACGTCCACCACCGCCTCGTCGCCGAGTTCGAGGGCGTCCAGGCCGGTCTCGCGGGTCCAGACCTCGCCGCCCGTCTCCGAGCAGCCCATGACGGCGGGCGTCCAGGAGTGCACCTTGGCCTCGTCCATGAAGCGCTCGATGGCGCCGGGCCAGGCCTCGACGTCGCCGACCGGGTCGCCGCTGGCGAGCATCACTCCGGAGACGACGCGGTAGGTGACGGCGGCCTTGCCGCTGGGCGAGAAGACGACGCCCTTGTCGCGGCGGAGCGCGAAGTGGCCGAGCGAGTCTCGGCCGCCGTGCTTGTCGAGCAGCGCGCGCAGCTTCGTCTCGTCGTCCTCGGTGAGGCGTGCGGCCGGGTGCTCGGGGCGGAAGGCCAGGTAGATGGTGGTCAGGGCGGTGAGCATGCCGAGGGCGCCGAGGGAGGCGCCGACGGTCCAGGAGGTGTTCCCCGCGTAGTCGACCGGGCCCTCGAGGCCGAAGAGGCCGTACAGGACGTGCTGGAGGCGCTCCGTGATGCCCGGGTCGCCGACGACCTTCTTGGGGTGGACGCTGACGATCACCAGGCCGAGCAGGATGGAACCGGCCCCGAGCAGGACGAAGTTGGCGAGCGCCCGCCAGCGGCTGCGGGGATCGGGCAGTGCCGTGAACTCACTACGATGGCGGAGCAGCAGCGCGAGCAGGGCGAGGGAGATCAGTACGCCGATCACCGAGTGCCGGTACGTGAACTGCGCGATCGCGCCTGCGGGCAGCAGCACCACGGCGGCCCGCCAGGCCCGCCGCTTGTGGCGCCGCAGGCCGTGGGCGAGCAGCAGGAGCAGGACGCCGGAGCTGAGGGCGAGCGCGGCCGCGAACGGGCCGAGCGCGCCGGGCAGCACCTCGGCGATGGCGTGCATGCGGCTGTGCCGGAAGCGCGGGAACACCCCGGCCGCGACGTTCAGCACGCCCACGAGGGTGCAGGCTCTCGCGACGAGGGTCGGCACGGCCTCCGGGCGCGGGCCGCGCATCATCCGGCGGAAACGGCCGTCGGGGCGACGCTCCTGACTGTCCGGAACCCCACCCGACATTTCCCCATCTATCCTGACAGACATCGCATCCCGTAGTTCTGCAGTAGTTCTGCGAGAGAGCTTTAATCCGGTGCCAAAGCGGCATCCGGCACCATTGCCCCCTCTAGGACGGTCCTTCGGGGAGACGGGTTCAGTCCCGAGCGGAAACCGCTGGAAAAGCTCGGTAGAAAGTGCAGGCAGGAACACCTCATGGGACTCACGAGCAACAAGGTCCTCGCCCTTGCGGTCGTGCTGGCCGCACTGCTCTTCTTCGGCACCGTCTGGCTCTGGCCCCGGCTCGCCCGGCGCAACTGGCGGGCCGTCACGGGCCGTGTCGGGCTGCTCCTCGCCGCCCAGGTCGCCATCTTCGCCTCGGTGGGCCTGGCCGCGAACCAGGCCTTCGGCTTCTACGCCACGTGGGCCGACCTGTTCGGCCAGGAGACGAGCCCCGGCCTCGTGGTGGACCACGACCCGGCCACGGGCTCCGGGCCGGTCAAGGTCCTCGACACCCAGGCGGTGAAGGTGCCCGGGGGCGACAGGCCGGTCACCGGAGGCCAGATCCAGAAGATCGACATCGGCGGCAAGGCCTCCCGGATCGCCAGTCCCGCCTACGTCTACCTGCCGCCCGAGTACTTCCAGCCGCAGTACAAGAACCGCAAGTTCCGCGCCGCCGTGGTCCTCACCGGCTACCCGGGCACCGCCGAGGCGCTCATCAAGGGGCTGCACTACCCCCAGACCGCGCACAAGCTGGCCTCCGAGGGCAAGATGCAGCCGATGGTCCTGATCATGATGCGGCCCACCGTCGCGCCGCCGCGCGACACCGAGTGCGTGGACGTCCCCGGCGGCCCGCAGACCGAGACCTTCTTCGCCAAGGACCTGCCCAGCGCCATCTCGGGGCACTACCGGGTGGGCACCGAGGGCCGCAGCTGGGGCGTCGTCGGCGACTCCACGGGCGGCTACTGCGCCCTGAAGCTCGCCATCCACCACCCCGAGCGGTACGGGGCGGCGGCGGGCCTGTCCGCGTACTACAAGGCGCCCATCGACGTCACCACCGGCGACCTCTTCCACGGCGACAAGGAGCTCCAGCGCCGCGCCGACCTGATGTGGTACCTCGGGCACGAGCCGCACCCCAGGACGTCCCTCCTCGTGACCAGCAGCAAGAAGGGCGAGGACAACTACCAGGACACCCTGGACTTCATCAACAAGGTGAAGCCGCCCACGCGCGTCTCGTCGATCACGCTGGATAGCGGCGGGCACAACTTCAACACCTGGCGCAGGGAGATCCCCGCCACGCTCCAGTGGATGAGCGGGCGGCTGAGCGACGGGGGCTGAGCGGCGGTGCTCGGGCGCGGGCTGAGCGACGGCCGGGCGCGGGCTGAGTGGCGGCTGAGCGGTGGCCGGGCGCGGGCTGAGTGGCGGCTGAGCCGCTGTGGGCCCTGCTCTGCCCCGCCC
>NZ_JASKYR010000194.1:0-11323 GCF_041028215.1 Streptomyces flavofungini | reverse complement strand
CCTCACCCACCGCACACCTCCCCGTTACGGCCGCCCCCGAAGGGCCCGGCCTATGACACGGCCACCGTACGCGCCTGACCATCTGCCGGGGCGCATCGGATCACGCGGGAGAGGTCGGCAGCGGTATGCACGGGCTAGGCCGTCGAACGATCCGCCGCTCGTACGACCCGGCAGGCCTGCGCAGACGCAGGTTCGGATGCACCTTCCACCTTCTCAGAGAAGGCCGACCAGATGGGCAACCGCGGGAAGCTCAACTCCCGAGGCGGCCGACCACCGGCCTTCGATGACGGACTCGCCGTCCGATACGAGGCACCCGTGCTGGTCGCAGCCCTCAACGAGGGGCCGTGACCAGCGCTTTCGGGACCGACTCTAGGTGTGGAATGTGGTGGTTGTTTCCAGCGCTGCCCGGCCGGTCGTGACCCGGTTTACCGGCGCATTCTCGTCGGCGTAGCCGAAGGAGACACCAACGAGCAGCTTCCCCTCGTCCACTCCGAGTTGATCGCGGACGGTGTCGGCGTAGAAGCTGAGCAGGCCCTGCGGGCAACTGGCCACGCCATAGCCGGTCATGGCCAGCAGCAGCGTCTGCAGGTAAGCGCCGGCGTCGGCGGCCAGTCGCGGACCGCCGTCACCGGTGACGAACAGGAACGCGGCATGGGGCGCCCCGTAGAAGCCCAGACTCTCCGCGTCGTAGGCCGCGCGAGCCGGGCGGTCGTCGGGGCCGATGCCCAGCGCTCCGTACAGACCGGCGCCGAAGGCGGCCCGCCGTTCCCGGTGGACGGGGGCGTACATGTCCTCGGAGTACGGGTAATCGGCGGTGACGCGTCGCTCGGCGTGGGCCGTTCGCAGGGCGTCGGCCAGACGGTCTCGCCGTGCGCCGCCGACCACCTCGACCCGCCACGGCTGCGCGTTGGAATTGGACGGCGCGGCACCGGCCAGGGAGAAGACCTCGCGCAGAGTGTCCTCGGGTACCGGATCGGGACGGAATGCGCGGGTCGCGCGGCGCCCGCGGATCAGCCGCTCGGCGTACTCCGACGTTTGCGTCCCGCCTGACCGTGTCCCGCCGGTGGGCGCTTCGCTCGTACGTGTCCGGGTGAAGACCGGTCCGCTCATGGAACTCTCCTCAGGATCACCAAAGTAAACGCGATCGTTTACTTGAGTCGGCACTATAGGCGGCAACCCCCCCGAAGTAAACGAGAACGTATACTTAAGCCATGAGCACGACGACGACGGCGTCTCGACGGCAGGGGCGCGGAGGGCGGGAGCGCATCCTGGCCGCCGCGGCCGGACTGTTCGCGGCCCAGGGGATCAACGCGACCGGCATGGAACAGATCGCGGAGCGGGCGCCCGTGTCCAAGCGCACCCTCTACGCGCACTTCAGGACCAAGGACGAGCTGGTCCTCGCCCACCTCAAGGACCTCTCCTCGACGGGACGCACCCTGGAGGGCGTGCTGGCACGCGAGGACATCCCCGCCGAGGAGCGGATCCTCGCACTGTTCGACCCGCCCCCGACCGGCACGGAGCCCGTGCGCGGATGCCCGTTCATCGACGCCGCCGCGGAGTTCCCCGACCCCCAGAACGCGGTCCACTCCTACGCCCGCGAACAGAAACTGCTGATGGTGCGGCTGGTGACCGACCTGGTAGCGGAACTGGGCTGCCGAGAGCCCGCCCTCCTCGCCGAACAACTCGTGACCCTCGCGGACGGCGCCGCCAGCCGCGCCATGGTGCTGGACGAGTCGGACTACGGCCGCCACGCACGGACAGCGGCGGAGACCCTCCTGAAAAACGCGCTACCGAGCACGATCTGACAGGCCCCATCGGGTTGCGCGGTATGCCTAGCGCCTGACGCAAAGATCCCGTCGCTCGACCGAGAGGAAGGCGGAACCCTGCTGCATTCAGTGCACGGAGCGTTCACGTCGAATCGTCGGCTCCACCTGCGATCTGATGCCGGATGACCCAGGAAGGCCACCGCTGTGCCGTCTGGCCACAGGACGCCTCGAAGCCGTCGACGATTTCGCGGGCGAGGACGCACACGGACTTCCCACTGTGCGTCGACTGCGCCCGCAGCAGCGCGCCGGCCTGCTCGGCATTACGGTAGGTGAGCTGGGCAATCATGCCGGTGGCCTGTTCGGTCACGATCTTCTCGTCCAGGTCGTGCTGCAGAGTGTCCGTCCGGGCGCGCAGACCGTCACGACCGCGCCGGTTGTCCAATCCGGCGGCCGCGAGGTCAGCAAGCGTCTGGCCCAGGCTGAGATCGTCCTTGGCCAGAGGCGTCTGGCCCGTCGCGAGGAGTTCCACCACTCCGAGGAACTCGCCGTGGTGACGCAACTCCAGCACGGCCGCCATCTGTCCGGTCGTGCGGCCGGTGTGTGCGTGCTTACCGGTGTCGGCCAGTGTCGTCCGCACACCCTCGACCGGCAGGATCAGCAGATAGGCCTTCGCGAGCCCGAGCAGCCATTCGGACTCGGGGCGGACGACGCAGCCGAGCTCGGTGCAGGCTTCCGCCACGAGCTGCAAGCGGCTCTTCTCCATCCTCACGTACTACCCCCGGTCCTTGTGTCAGCTGACCGAGCAACATTGCCCGTACTGCTGGAGCGAGTACCAGCTCAGCCACGGCCATAACCGCCCGGCCAGAACGAATCCATATCTGCTCCGACGCAAGGCGACGCCTTGCGTGGCCGGGCGATCCGAACGTGGCCCTGGCCGACCAGGGCGGCGGCAGCATCCCGGTGCACCGCCTCCTGCCAGGCGCTGATCCGCAGTTCAGCCGACCGGTCTACGGCCGCGGTACGACGCGGAAGAGCCGGGCGTGCTCGGTCTGCGGGCGCGACGCGACCGGTATATGGCCCAAGGCCCGCGGTCTGCCCGCCATCTTCTGCGGTCCTGACGTCGGTAGCAACGACTCGATCAGCGACCACAGTCCGGCCAAGACGCCTACTGCCCGCGACTGACGGCTTCTTACAGCCCGAACTACGAACAGACGAACTGACTACTTCTTACGTCTACGCATGCCAGCTCTTGTAAGAGCCAGTCATTCACCAGTTGCGAGTTCGAAAGGAGCCCGGCACCGACTGGGCAGCAGGCCTCGGTCGGACAACCGCCCGCTCCAGACGGACCGGCTCCGGGCCGAACACCGACCGGTGGAGCTTCTGCGAGTCCTGGTCCGGACTCGGGCGCTTGGAGTTGCAATCCGCCGCGCGTTCGGCGACGCCCTGTATCCCACGGCACAGGCCGCGTCGGCGTCACTGAGCATCTGCTGCCGGTCGGGGTCACTGCCATCAAAGTGCGGCCAGCACAGACGGCCTTCAAGGGCATAGGGGTCTGCTCGCAGCCGCGCCGCCATCCGCGAACGCCACCTGCCACGGCGAGGCAGCCGGTGAGCCACCGACGCAGCGCGGATGTCCTGCTGCACCGTGCCGTACAGCGCGTGTTCTCCTGCCCCGCGGTGCGGCCTGGCGGCACTTTCCGAGGCCGCTGGTCGACACTGCGGCGCGGTTCACCGCCCCGCTCACCGCTCACCACTCACCACCCACCTCGTACCACTTATCGCTCACCGCGCTGCCCGGACGCAGGCGGTTCGTGCGTGGACACCCTCTGGACCGCGTGGTGAGCGGTGGCGCCGGTCAGATGGCCAGGCCCGGCCGGGGCTCTCCCACGGGGGCGCTGGTGCGGCCGTGCTCCGAGGCCGCGAAGGCCTTGCGGACGAGCGGGCGCGCCGCTCTGGACTGAAGTGCGCGCATCGCCAGCGCGTTGACGCGAATGCCCAGCGCGGACTTGGGTGCCATGGAAGCGACACGGCCGGGCGGGAGTTGCTGCGCCGATGCGGTCCTGGGCCGCATGGTCCGCTCGAAGGCCGCCAGCGCGGCGGGCGTGCGCGAGGTGTCGCCGGGCGCGCCCGCGGCACGCAGTGCGGCGGCCAGTTCGGCGGCGCCGCGCAGGGCGAGGGCGGTGCCGAGGCCGCTGAGCGGGCTCGCGCACCAGGCGCTGTCACCAAGCAGGACGACGCGGCCGGTGCTCCAGGACGGCACGTGCACCTGGTCGAAGGTGTCCAGGGCGAAGTCGTCGGCCTGCCGGGCCGCGGCCAGGAATTCGGCGGTACGCCAGCCGACCCCGGCGAACGTCCGCTCCAGCAGTGCGAACTGGGCCTCGCGGTCGTGCCGCGGGGGCAGCGTGTCGGCGGCGAAGGTCAGGCCTACCTCCTGTTGCCCGGGGTGGCCGGGGCGGGCCTCGACGCCGCGGCGGCCGGGTGCGTTGTGGGTCAGGAACCAGCCGTCGAGCGGCGGCGTGCCGGGCTGCTCGGTGAGGGTGAACCAGGCGTGGGCCAGGCCGAGGGGCCTGCGGTAGTTTTCCTCCGGTCCGAAGCACAGCGTACGGACCGTGGAGTGCGCACCGTCGGCGCCGACCACCAGGTCGAACGTCTCTGCCGCGCCGCTGCGGAAGCGGGCGAGGACTCCGGCCCCGGTGTCTTCCAGCGCCATGACGGTCTCGCCGAAGCGGTGTGTCACGCCCGGCCCGGCCGCCTCGTGGATGATCCGGGCGAGGTCGGTGCGTAGAAGTTCCTCGGCGGAGACGTATCCGCGTCCGTCGAACGCCTCCACGGGCATCTCGGCCAGACGGCGCTCCCGCGCGTCGATCCAGGCCGCGCCGCGCTGCGGCACCAGGCAGTTGAGCGCCTGCTGGAGCAGTCCGGCGCGGTCAAGGACCTCCCGGCTGTCGCCGCGCAGGTCGACGGTCTGGCCGCCGGTGCGCAGGGCAGGCGCGATTTCCGCGACGGTGACCTTCCAGCCGTCCCTCTCCATGAGCAGCGCGAGGGTGTCCCCCGCGATTCCAGCGCCGACGACGAGTACGTGGGCCACGGCATCCTCCGGTTCTGCTTCTGCTGTTGCTTCTGCTTCGGCATGGGTCGCGGGTCGCAGGGGTGGTACCCCCACACCCTTCATGCGAATGTTTCGCATTTACAGTAGGCCCCTCGACCGGCCTAATGCAAGAGTTTCGCGATAGAGTGGAGCGGTGAAGCAAGCATCAGGAACAGCCCGGCCCGGCGGCCGCACCGCCCGCACCCGTGAGGCCGTGCGCGCCGCCACCCGCGAACTGCTGGCCGAATCCGACGACGGCACCATCGACATCGCGGAGGTCTCGGCCCGCTCCGGCGTCCACCTCGCCACCGTCTACCGCCGTTGGCGCAGCGCCGACGGCCTGATCATCGACGCGGTCATCGACGAGCTGGGCAGCCGATCACCACTGCCCGCCACCGGCGACCTGCGAGCCGACCTGCACACCTGGATCACCAGCCTGCTCAGCGACCTGACCCAACCCAGCCACCTGGCCTTCTTCAGAGCCCTGCTCCGGGCCGGTGGCGAAGGACAGGACACCCGCAGCTTCGCCGAACCCCGAATCCAGCAGATCCAAGCCACCTTGGACGCCGCCGACGCCACCGTGCTCACTTGGACAGACATCTTCGAACTGGTGCTGGCACCGGCCTATGTGCGCGCGCTGCTGAGCCTGCCGATGGACCCGGCCACCGAGACCGCTCGGCTGGTCGACAACGTCCTGGCCATCCGGGCCGCACGCGAGCGCCAAGCGGCGGAGTGAGCGTACGGATGCCACTGCGGGCCCCTCACGGGCCCTCGCGAGGTACTGACGGCATGCGGGCGGTTCCGTTCCGTCGCCGGACCGCCGATCCGGCCATCGACCCGCACGAGGCCCTGCTGGCCGCACGAGGACCTGCTCGACATCCTCGCGCTGTTGCACGGCACCTCAAGTCGCGAGGTCAAGATGTCGCTGACAGCTGACAGCTGACTGCTATCTGCTGACCTCGACCGTCATGCCCGGATCACCCGACTCGGCGACCGCCCGCATCCGCACCCCCTTGGATCCGGCGTCATGGGCAGTGCTGGAACGCTGTCTCGCCACCGAGAAGCCCAGCAGACCGGCAGCGCCCACGTGATGGTCACCCGTCAGACGAAGTCCTGCCGTGGGACTCGCCCTCACTGCCTATGTCAGCCCGATCCCAGCCGCCTCCCGGCCCCAGAAACACGGTGACGGCGGCCACCGCCTGACTTACCGTTGAGCGCATGAGCACTCACGACGTCGGCTTCGACGAGTCGACGAGGTGGTCGTCCGCTCGCGGGACAACTCGGCGGTCAGCGTGAGGTTCTGCGACCGTTTCCGTCCGGACGAAGACTGTGTGCACTACGCCGTTGAAGCATCCGCGCCCGGGCTGCATGCCCGTGTCGACGAAGCAGTCGCGTGGATCTCGGACGCCGACCTGGCGCCCTTCTTGGAGGAGTTGGCCCGGGACTGTCGAGGCTGGGACGGAGAGCGCGTCTGGCAGAACAACGATCACGATCTCACCCTCTGTGCGGTTTTCCGGTCGGGCGGTCATGTCGGGTTGACCTGGATTCTTCGGCCCTGGCYGACCGCCGCCGGTGGCTGGGAGAGTTCCGTCACCACATGGCTGGAAGCCGGGGAACAGGTGTCCGCCCTCGCCGCAGACCTCCGCCACTTCCTCCTCGAACGGAAGAGGGGACCGACACCAGAGATCAACGAAGCCCTGACCCTGGCAGAACATGAAGACCAGTGGCCACGGGCCGCGAAGTCTTCGAACGAGCCCGGTGACGGAGCTTGACCAGAAAACACCCGACCGCTGCCCGAGAGACACGCTATGCATGTCGCGCTGGCGGGACTGCCTATCGCCTTGCCGCGGCGACCACGGCGACGGACTGTCCGGAGTTTCACGAGCATCTGTCTCGGCCCCTGGGGGCAGCCTGGTGGTCTCGCCTGGGCAGGCATGGCTCGCGCGGCGGCGCAGGGTGCCAAGCCCGTGCACTACAAGGCCTGGTCATGATGCGCGTGGTGATGCCCATGCCGCGCGGTAAACCGGCCCCACCCGGCGACTTCAATGACCGGTCAGCGATCCTGCTCCAAGAACCACGGCTGGGGTCCCTCAGGGCTCCAGTCGGGCAACTTCATATGCCGGTAGTCGGTGTACCCCCTACCCAGCCAGTCGTAGGTATCGGAGTTCACCCGGCTGACCATGGAAAACGGATGGCCTTTGTCATCGATCTCCATCGACCTTCGTTCACCGTCCTCGATCCAGCTCAGCTCGACGGTGAAGCGGTACCCGGCCTTGAGGGTGTACGGAATGACGGTAATGACCTCGGGTTCGTCCCGGGTGATCGTCGCCGGTAGCTTTCCCAACTGCCGCTTGTCGTCCAACCCCTTGACCTGGACAGCCCGGTAGGAGGTCGCGGAACGGTCCAGGTTGAATGCCAGGTTCCGCACCTCGGCCTCACCACACTGGCCGAACGGCGCGATGAACGAACTCCGCTGCGGCGGCTTGATCTTGCCTTTGACGTTGATCTTGAGTCGGTCGATCACGATGGCTGTGTCACTGCGGCTCTGCACGGTGAGCTGAACCAGCAGATAGTCAGCCGGGACACCGCGATGCGCGGCCAGATACGGGCCCCTGCCGCCGGCGCCACCCAGATACTTCTGAAAGCCGCGCAGTGAGGATGCGGGCCCGGGAAACACATAGCCGCCACCCCCTTCGCAGTTGTTGGCCGGGTCAACCGTGCTGGACACCACTGCGAGCATCGAAGGGTCGTCGCTGAACTGATCACCGACCCAGCTCAATATCGACTGCAGACCACCCGTGGCCACGGCCGTCACCGCGGCGAGCACGACCCCGAGCCCCGCAGTGATCAGTTGCTTGCGCCGGCTTGGGCGCTCGCTCTCCCCTGTGTCGGTGTCGGCCGACCCCTGGTTGCGCGGCTCAGCAACGGCCGGTGGCGTCGGGTCGGGCCGCCGCGAGGGCGGTGAAGGTTCTGCCATGCGCTGTCCTCTCGGCAAACCCAGAAAGGCCAGCATCTCCATTCTCGGGCCTGCTTCAAGACGAACGACGGAAATTGGTACGCAAATCCCCGCAGGCTCCGGCAAAGCCAGCATGACCGCGATCGTCTCGGCGGACCGACGGCGAGCAGCTCGGGGACCGTGCCGTGACGCGAAGGCCGTCCGCCCGACGGCGCGACGGCGCGAGCAGGGAGCGAGTGGTGCTGGCCAAGCGCCTTGCCGCTGTCCCATCTCCATGTCCGGGCACGCGGAGGCGCTTGGCATCTGCCGGTGGGCGCGCGCTGCTCGCTGTCACTCGTCCACGGGTCTATCCGGCTGGACGGGCTCGTCGGTTCTGCCCGTACGGAAGCACCGGCCCGGAATCCGCGCGTACGACCACCACCTTGGTGATCTTGTCGGCGAACGTCTGGGCCTTGTCATCCCAGCTCGCCCACAGCCAGCCAAGACAGAAGGCCGGGTAGTTGAGGAACTGGCAGAGCCTGCGGGTGAAGGCCAGGGGACCGCCGGGCGCGAGCGCGTCATAGGTGCGGATGGCCCTGATGCCGACGGTCTTCTTGCCTACCGTCTGTCCGGTGCGGCCCTCGCGGACCGCCTGCCAGACGCAGGCGGCGAGCATGTAGGCCACGGCCACCCAGCCCAGATACGTATCCAGGCCCTCGCCGGAATTATCGTCGCCGAGCGCCTCCGCGATACCCATGATCAGCCAGAACGGACCGAAGTTGATCAGGCAGTCCAGGAGGAAGGCTCCCGCACGCTGACCCCAGCTCGCGTACCGCGGTGACTGGCATAGCATCCTCCCTTCCCACCCACCGGAAGCCCCGGATATCGGTGGTGGCGACGGCGGATAGCCGTACGGCATCTGAGGCGCGCCCTCCGGGTGCGGCGGGTGGGGGTGGTTCACGTCGTAACTCCAGATCGCAAACGAGGGCATGACTGAACGTCACCTTCTGATCACGCAGCCTAGTCATGTGTCCCTCACGGTGCTTCAGCGGCCCCGGCCAGTCCTCACAGCAATCGTCACCGGTTCCTCGCCCTTCCTTTGGCGCACTCCCTGGCCGACGAGCGAGACGCTTGACTAGGCCGCGTCGACCCGCGGTGGGCAACGAACCCCGCTCGCTGACGAGCCACCACCGGATCGCAGCTCTTGGCACAGGCGCTGATCGCAGCTCTTGGCACAGGCGCTGAGGGTCATCGCTCGGAATCGCGCCGCGGGCACGCTCAGTCGGGGAAGGAGTAGTAGAGAGCCTCGCTGTAGAAGGACGCGAAATGCCTCTGCCAGTCGGCCCGGACCGAGGCCAGCCAGTCGTCGTTCTCGCCTGCTATCGCCGCTTGGGCTTTGGCGACGGCGTCGGGTATGTCCTCGGACGCCAGATGCCGCACGCTCGCTGCCGGGTCGTCGCCCGTCATGGAGACGATCTCCCCGCTCTCGAGGACGAAGTACTTCGCCTGCTGCTTCTCGAGGTGGGCCTTGGTCCTGGCAACGCACTCGGCGAACTCGGAATCGTCCTCCAGGCCCTTGCCGACCACGCGCAGGAAGTCGCGGAGCAGGGCCGCCCCATCGGCGTAGTCCGCGGCGATACCGATCGGGGGGTTCCAGATCATGGACGGAACAATCGTTGTTCCGCGCCCCGCCATGAGCTTGTGCGCGAGCGGGATGTCCCAGTTGTGCTCGGATATGCATCGAATCCGCTTGGGGATCTCCGATTCGTTCGGCATCGAGTCTGCGGCGTAGAGGTAGGAACGGTTTGCCATGGTGGTGAAGCTAGCACCGGGCACTGACAATGCCGACGCCGTCCAAAGTCGACGCCGTCGGGCACTTCCCGTACCCGTACGGGAGTTTTGGCGCCATGATCTGGTACAGGCATTCACCGTCGGTCCGGTAGTGCGGGCGCATGGCCCAGAAGGGGGCCATGCGCCCGAGAAGGGGGCCGTCCCTCCGACCCCCGTGACGGAAGGACGGCCCCTGCTCTCTTCTCGGTGGTTGTCGGCCGGTCAGTACAGCTTGTTGACGGCCGTGGTCGTGGTCTTCTTGAAGGCGGTCACGGGCGCGTCTTCGAAGTCGCCCATCTGCCCCCACCGCACGACGGTGACGGTCCTGCCGTCGCGTCCGACCGACAACAGAGCGATGTCGGTTGCGCCCCAGGACGTCTCGGTGCGCAGGCCGCGGACGCGGGCGCCCTCCTCGACCGGCAGCTTGCCGTAGTCCCGGCCCTCGGCCTCGACATCGGGTGAGGACTCCTCGATGCGCCCGGCGCAGGTGCGGATCAAGTCGTCGTAGTGCTTGGCCAGGGCCTTGGCATGGGCGGCTGTGTCCGTCACGACGGTCAACTGCACGGCGCCGGTGTCCAGGTCGGTCCTGAACTCACGGTGCCGGTAGTCGTAGGACGGCACGCCCTCCGTACTCACGCAGAAGCCGAGCCCCTCCGGGAACCCGGCGGTGACCGGCCCAGCGGTCCAGGGCGACGTCGGGTGCGGCGGGAGCTGGGACGCCGAAAGGAACTTGGGCACAGCGGCGCGCACCGCAGGGGCCTTTGACGCGGCGGCCTGTGGCGCGGCGCCGGCGGCCTGTGCCGTGAAGAGCGTGCCCACAGCGAGGGCGGCGACGGTGAGTGCCGTGCAGGTGCTCGTTGGAATGCGCTTGGACATGGGTGTCCCCCGGGATGAGTGCGTGGATGTGAGTCGGTACGTGTTTGTGAGTTCGTACGTGGACGTGAATGCGTACCTGGACGTGCATGCGTACGCACTCGTGGCTGCCGCGGCACGACCGGCCGGTCGGCCCGGACGTGGCCGGTGCGGCACCAGAAGCATCAGTAATCACAGGCGCCGGGCGCAACAGCCGACGGCCGATCAAGCACGGTGGAACCATCCCAGCCCCTCTGACGTGCAGATACATGGGGTGCCTGGGATAGCGTCCCGGGCCGGGCGGGGACATGACGAAGGCGGGGAGTGCGGTGTCGGCACAGGACGACGGCGACGGCATCGACGATGTGGCGCGGTTCGCGGCGCTGTTGCGGGCGCTGAAGGAGCGCACCGACCGGAGTTATGGCTCGCTGGCCCGCCGCCTGGGCATGAACACCTCGACGCTGCACCGCTACTGCGCGGGCGACACGGTGCCGCTCGACTTCGCTCCCGTGGAACGTTTCGCGGCCCTGTGCGGGGCCACCTCGCAGCAACGGCTGGAACTTCACCGCTGTTGGCTCCTGGCGGTGGCGGCCCGCCGTCGGCCTCCTGCGGCGGGCGCGGCGCGGAGCACTCCCGACGCCGCAGTCGCGGAGCCCGTGACGCCCGAGGTTGCGGCCTCGGAAGCCGTACACGACGCGGCGTCCCCAGCGAGCTCGCTCGGCGGAGCGGACCCAGCGGACCCAGCGGACAGAGCAGCAGACGGAGCGCCCAGACCACCCGGCCCGTCATCACCCCCGCGCCCCCGCCACCCCGCGTACCGTCGCAGACGTCTCGTGGCCGGGGTGGTCAGCGT